>JASFTV010000228.1:0-5968 GCA_050050615.1 Desulfobacteraceae bacterium | reverse complement strand
ATGGCTTGCTCAACCGCTCTGTCTCTATTTAAATGATCTGCCATGCCTCTACCCCCGCATCAATCCGCTGTAAGCGGGTTATTGGTGTTTACTATGGGTTATTCCTCATTGGTCATCGAAAAGTGAGTAAAGTGAACTAAAGCTGCCGAGTGAAGTGATCTCCGCCGTGACCGGTTCCCTATTTCTCGCCTGACAATGTCCAAGATAGCATTTTTGTGTAGACCGCACCACCAGGATTCAAATCGCTCCTAAAAAGAATCAATTCATTAAGCGAACAAACAGGACTTGTCAAGTCACTGTAGGCTGACATGAGCTCATGTAATCGGGTCTCTGACCTGTTTGGTTTCCTGAACCTTCCGAGGGTCAGGTGAGGCTTGAACGGTCTTTTTTCTAACTTGATCTCAAAGGGTTTCAGTTGCTTTTGAAGGGCATCCCGAAAATAGGCCATCCTCTCCAGATCACCCTCCAAGCCGAGCCACAGGACCCTCGGATTGCGCCTGTTGGGGAAGCATCCGATGCCACTCAGCGATATATCAAAGGGCCCGTGATCTAAGCAGACCGTTTCTACTGCCTTTCCTATCGTCTCAATCTCTTCCCCTTTGATACGGCCCAGGAAAACCACTGTAAGATGAATATTGTCCGTCTTTACCCATCTTACCTCCAAAGCGAATCGTCTAACCTCACCGGCAACCCGGTCCACGATTCTCTTGATATCCGTGGGCAGCTCAAATGCGAGGAAGGAACGAATCTCCATTGAGATACCTTCTAACCCAGTCCAAGGCCATCATGGCGGTATTCAACTTGATCTGCCTCCGGGCACCCCAGAAGCGATATTTTCTGGAAAAGACCTTCTCCCCGGCAACCAAACCGATATGGACTGTTCCAACGGGTTTCTCATCGCTCCCGCCTTCAGGACCTGCAATGCCGGTTACAGCCAAACCCATATTCGTTTTGAACATCTGCCTAACGCCTTCAACCATTTCTCGAACTGTCTGCTCACTGACAGCCCCATGGGTTTCGATGGTCTCAGAAGAGACGTTTAGGAGGTCCACCTTGGCCTTGTTGCTGTACACCACCACGCCTCCGTGAAAGTACTCGGAGCTGCCCGGGACATTCGTTAAAAGATTTCCGATGAGGCCGCCTGTACATGACTCGGCAACCGAGATGCTCATCCCTGTCCGTCTGAGCATGTCGCCCACCACCCCTTCCATGGTCTGATTTCCCGTGGCAAAGATGTACTGGCCTACCAGGTTCCGGATCTTTTCTTCCATGACGCCGAGTTCGCTCGTCACGGTCGGCTCATCAGGCCCCCGCAGGCTCATGGTGATGTGGTTTTCAGGAAAGCGGGGATAGAAACCCAGAATAACGTTTCCCGGTTTTCCGGGAAGTTTTTTGAGAATGTCGGCAATGTTCGGTTCACTGAGACCGTAAAGCTTCAGCACCCTGTGCCTAAGAACAGGTAGTGTTTCGCAATGTAACAGTATCTCGGGAAGTACAAATTCATCCATCAGGTAGCGCATCTGATCAGGAACCCCAGGGAGAAAATAGAGCTGCGCGTCGTTTTCGATCAGCGAGAAGCCGCATACATTTCCCTCGGGGTTCAGAAGTTTCGCATCCTTGGGCATCCATGCCATCTTCTCCAGAGAGGAGGACATCTCAATTCCCCGTGCTTCAACGTACATTTTGATCTGTTCGAACATCTGTGTGTCGAGGCAGAGGGGTCTGTTCAGAGCGTCGGCTACGATCACGTTGGTGATGTCATCCTCGGTGGACCCAAGGCCGCCGGTTATGATGACAAATTCGGATTGTGCCACCGCCTCTGTTATGGCCTTCGAAAGCCGTTCCGGATCGTCGCCCACCGTGGTGATGCGGGTCACTCTCAGCCCGGAGGCTGTGAGTCTTCCGGCAGCATACCATGCGTTCAGATCAAGGGTCCTGCCGGAAATGAGTTCGTTTCCAATGGTTATGATTTCGCCGTGCATAACCTAAGCTTCGCTTCGCCGTTGGAGTACTGCAGTAGCCGACTTCGCCACAGTCGCCCACGCGCCAAAGCCGCTATGGCTGCGGCGCGTAACCTCTAGGGCTACGACGGCTTCACTGTGGATGAGCGCCTATAAAGAACATGACGAATCTCAAACAGAGGTTCGTGTAAGCGCCTGCCACAAGATCATCCAGGACGATCCCCCAGCCTCCCGGCAACTTTTCTAGACGTCGGATAGGAAAGGGTTTTAGTATGTCGAGTATTCGGAACAGGACGAACCCTACGGCTAGACTGAGCCACGACGGCGGCACAAGGAAGAGGGCCAACAAAAACCCTGCCACTTCATCGATGACAACCTGGGAGGGATCCTGCCCTCCCAGCATTTTCTGTGTAAGGTCGGATGTCCAAACGGCCAAAAATATAAAAAGCACCAGGAAAGAGGCGGCATAAGGGGCCCCCATATGATTCATGAGGAGAACCAGAGGCAGGCCAAGCAATGTCCCGCATGTTCCCGGCGCTATCGGCATCAAGCCCGCACCGAACCAGGCGGATAGAACCAGGGCCGTTTTTCCGAAAAACCCAGCTTTTCCGAAAGATTCTCTTAACATCAAATTATCAGAATGAGGTTCGGACATCAAGCAGGTATTGGAGCCAGTTCGCTAAAGTGTCTAAAGCGATTAAAGTGAAGTAAAGTGACTAAGCTCAACTAAAATGATCAAAGTTAGCTTAAATGGGCTCACTTTAGATCACTTTTGTTCTGTGACATGACCCAGTAATAGATCGTCTTTATGGGAAGGTTTTTTTCCTGCGCGATTTTTCGACAAGCCTCGTATTCAGGCAGGACATATGAGGACCCATTGGGCTGTGAGACCGTCTTGACCTTGATCGGGCCCCAGGGACTCTCAATTTCAGCAAAAGACCGCTCCAGAATTCTTCTCTGACTGTATTGAAAACGCACGCCCAGGGTGGTGCTCTCCCTGAACAGAACATCGATCAAGGCATCTCGCTGATGAGGTCTTCCCATGACCTGAATGAGAATGCCGGGCCGGTTTTTTTTCATCTGAACCGGGCAAAAGAGCACATCCAGTGCGCCCGCTTCAAACAAACGGTCCATGACAAAGCCGAGCCATTCAGGGTTTGTGTCATCCAGGTTCGCCTCCAGGATGATCACGGTCTCGGAATGCTCTTCTGATTGATCACGCCCTATGATGACCCTGAGAAGGTTGGGCCTGTCAGGAAGCTCGTGCGAGCCGACGCCGTAACCAACTGCATCCACCACCATGGCGGGCATTGTGCCGAAGGAACGCACAAGACCCCTTATGAGGGCGGCTCCGGTCGGGGTGACCAACTCCTGCTTTAGCCCCGAATCATGCACAGGGATACCCCTCAGGAGCGCGACGGTTGCTGGTGCGGGAATGGGTATTGTACCGTGGCGGGTCTCAACAAATCCGGAACCCAAGGGCAATGAAGAGGCATAGATTGCAGCTATCCCAAGATATTCTATACCGAAAACTGTTCCGACAATGTCTATAATGGAATCCGCCGCCCCCACCTCGTGGAAGTGGACCTCTCCAGGCGGGCAGTTATGGATCTTTCCTTCTTCAAGGGCGATCGCTTCAAATATTTCAATGCTTTTTTCCTCAACCTGCTTGCTCAGATTGCCTGCCTGAATGATTTTCCTGATGTCTGCAAATGATCTGGGGACCTGTTTGCCCCGTTCGACCGTGACCTGGAGCCGGGTACCGAAGAGCTGGCTTTTCTCCTTGTGCAGCATTTCAAGGTTGTACCCTTCCAAGGGTAGGGTCAGGAGGGCTTGCTTGAGTTCGTCAAAGGGCAGTCCCGCATCAAGCAGAGCGCCTAGAAACATGTCGCCACTGATCCCGGAAAAGCAATCGAGGTATGCAACTTTCATCGAGAACAACCCAATCTCCATGTCATGAAACGCACCCATAGACAGAATCTTCCGGCCTAAGGCATCAGCCAAGTCAGAAAGAGAAAGAGGTTTCTTGATATGCGCCTTTGCGCCTTATCCGACGATGCACGCCCATGCGCATCCTGGATCAAAAAGGGGTTAAGCCGGTCGTCCTGCCTTTTATCAAGCCGCCGCTGTTATGTCAATCTTTCGGGGTTCCCCTGATCCACCATCAAGGCATCACCCCTGCTTTCGCAGGGGCGGGTTCTGCCGCTCGGCAGGCTCACGGTCCTGAGCAAGGTCGAAGGACGGCGTTACCTTCCCGCCGCGGACACGGCGGGTATAGCCTGCTGATTCAGACTTGATACCCAAATTGGACGGTGGATTCGGGGTTCACGCTGAAAAGGGTTTTCTCCGGTTAAAGTCGGGAAGGAAAGAAGTATCGTCCTGGCGGTTCTCATCAGGGAACTGCACAAAGATATGTTCAAAGCCCAGGTCCATGGCATGGCCATACACCCTTTCGAACTGTTCGCGAGCCAGAGAGCGATTCAGTTCCTGCACTTTCTGGGGCAGGGCTGGGGTGTACTGGGACATGAGGCTGAGGGGTAGGGCGGCCCCGAATTCCAAAAAGAGTGTGGTCAGGGCATCGATTGAATTTTCGACCTTGCCGGGAAGGATCAAGTGCCGCACAAGAACGCCTTTTTTTGCCAATGAAGAGGCATTGTCGAAAGAGTCGAGGAAGCCCTTCTGCCGGACCATCTCCGAGATGGCGCGCAAGGCCACCTCAGGATAATCCTTGCACTTGGAAAGCTTCGCGGACAGACGGGGATCAGCATATTTGAAATCCGGAAGATAGATATGGGCGTATTCCTCTGCCATCCGGATCATGGCGACGGACTGATAGCCGGAGAGGTTATAGACCACGGGAAGTTCGCGCCCCTTCCGGCGGAGACGTGCGACCAAACGAAAGGCGTGTGGAAAAAAATGATCAGGGGTTACGAGATTGATGTTGTGAACACGATTCACCCGAATCATTTCCTCCACCCTCTCGAACAGGGTCTCAATCCTCATGCTCCGACCCAGGCCGTTGCTTGAGATCTGATAGTTCTGGCAGTAAGAACAGCGCAGGGAGCACCCTGTAAAAAACACGGTTCCCGACCCATGGGTGCCGGTCAGGGGAGGCTCCTCGCCGAAATGTGGCCCCACATAGGCGACACGGAGTTGATGGTCCAGCCTGCAAAATCCAGAGCGGCTTCCTTTGCCGTTTTCCAGCCGGTTTACACCGCACGCTCTCGGGCAGAGGCGGCAATTTTCATATAGCTTGTTGAAGTCCATGGAATCTCATATCACGTATAGAGAAAGACACTAAAATACGCAATCAATAAGTGGCTTAAAGTCATGGAATTTTGGACTCCCCTGTAATTCCTTGAACCCCTCTCACTTTTGACCTATACTCCGTCTCGCGCTTCCGGGGCTGTGAAGAGAAGGGATCTTTATGAGCCAATATAAAATACACCCCATTGTCATGAAAACTTTTGCAAAATCCTAATCGGATACGGCGGGTATAACCTGCTGATTCACACTGGATACCTGAATGAGACGGTGAATTTGGGGAAAAGGAGAAGCTTGACATTTCAAGTTATTTTGAGTAATTGGCGGGGTATTCCGGTCTCTCGAACCCGTTTGAAGGCATTGATGTATCCAACAATCAGTGAATACTCGTAGGCAAGGAAAGGTGGTTTTATGGAATATTCAGTGAGCCCTGAGGGTGAGAAGTTCCAGCTCCCGAATGGGGAGGGTTACAAGAAAGAACAGAGAAGGCTGCAAAGGCTGGTGAGCAAACACAGGGAAGAGGGCCGGGAAATTGTGGTGGTGATGGGCCTAGGATTCGTGGGTGCGGTCATGGCGGGGGTTGTGGCGGACTCCGTGGATAAGAAGAGCGGCAAACCCAACAAGTATGTCATCGGCATGCAAAGGCCAAGCCCCAGGAGCTTCTGGAAGATACCTCTCTTCAATCGGGGGCTGTCACCCGTGAAAGCGGAGGATCCTGATGTGGCGCCTATGATCGAGCGCTG
>JASFTV010000227.1:0-5972 GCA_050050615.1 Desulfobacteraceae bacterium | reverse complement strand
GTACTCCTTAGGTACGACTCACTCCTCGAGATTTCGGGTGCCTTGCATCTGAACATTTTTCATCAGCCTGCAAGAACGAATTTGTCAGCAACCCCTAGTATTCAACAGGGGCTGGGTTTTGAGGAGCCCGTTTTTTCTAAATTCGAAACCACTTAGAGAATGCCCATGTCAAAGCTCAAAGCAATCGCTTCACACCAACAGATTTTGGCATTTGGAATTTCACTTATAATTTCTTAACACTCCGACGACTTTCCCCTGCATCTGAAGGTCCCCCTCTTTGACGACGATGGGTTCCATATCCGTGTGGGCGGGGCGGAGCTCCACATGATGGTTCCTTTTGTAATATTTCTTAACAGTCGCCTCATTGTTGATCAGGACGACCACAGTCTCTCCGTTCTCGGCTGTTGGCTGCTTCCTGACCACAATGAAATCCCCGTCCAGGATGCCATCCTCTTTCATGGAATCGCCTTTGACCTGGAGGACAAAGTGGTCCCCTTGGCCGAGCATGGATGGCGGCACTTCAATCGCATCCACGACTTCCACGGCCTCGATCGGTTTTCCGCCGGCCACCCTTCCCAGGAGAGGAAACTCGAAGCGTTTGGTTTCCACAGGGCTGATCACCTCAATGGCCCGCTTTTGATTCTTTTTCTGGGGAAGGCGGATATAACCTTTCCGCTCAAGGGCCTTGAGATAGGTGGTGACCGTGTTGTAAGAGGTGAAGCCGAAATGGGAACAGATTTCTTCGAAACTGGGCGATCGACCCCAGTCCCGTATGTACCTGGAGATATAACCCAGGAATTCTTTTTGCTTTTCCGTCAGTTTCATGTTTCCCCTCCTTGTTTGACAGTAAAACTTACAGTTTCAAACCAAAATACTGTAAGCTTTCCTGAAAGTCAAGAAAAATCATAAAAAAATGGTCCAAAAAGAGACGAGCCTGCTTTGCAGATCATTCCAGCTGATTGACCTAGCCAGTAATAACCTTAATATGTCCTTATAAGGATAGGAGGATTCATGCTGTTGAGGGCCGCCGGGGGGGTCCTCTCTCCTCAGAGCCGCAACATTTCGTCAGGTGCCTTGTGGACGCCTCCAAATCTTTAACCTGCCTGAGGCAGGCAGGGGTAACGTCCCTGCAAGGCTTTGTGTGCTCAGGAGAGCTATTCGCTTTGAGCTTTCAGATTCTCTATCTTTCAGCCTTTCGCCATTGGAGCGATAACGTCGCGTTATATAAAATCGTGTAACGATTTTATTTTCTCTTTACATTTTCCAGCCGCTGCATTAAAGCCAGGCTTTATTCGGACCATGATGCTTTACCCGCACTTACTAAGGGCAGCACATAATGGTTTACAGAGCGAGAAGCTTGTTGTGCCATAAAGGGCCATTACCGGGACAACGATTTTATGCTCCCCTTAGTAAACTTAAAAAGATCTCTTATGAACCTATTCGAGCAGCAACGGGAGAAAAAGGATGAACAAAGGTCTTAAGGCGCTTGAACAAAGAGTGCTTGATCGCGGTCAATGCGCCGCCTGCGGTGCCTGCCTCTCTCTTTGTCCATACCTGCGCTCATACAGAGGGCGAATCGCCAAGCTCCACGACTGCGATCTAGAGGAAGGCCGCTGCTTTGCCTACTGCCCTCGAACCGAGGTTGACCTCGATGAAATTTACCGTCATGTTTACGGGGCAAGCTGTGAGGATGTGGAGATCGGGCCCGTCCGGAGGATCTTGATGGCTCGGGCAAAAGATGCCTTGCTGAGAGAGGTGGGGCAGAACGGGGGCGTGGTTTCAGCCCTCACCGACCTGGCTCTGCGTGAAGGCACTATCCATGCCGCCATCCTCACCCGCCGCGATGCTGATCTCTTGCCCCAAGGATATATCGCCACGAACACAAAAGATGTGCTCGCGTGTGCGGGGTCCAGTTACGTGACCGGCCATACGCTGGAAGCGCTTAACCGCGGTCCATGGCAGGGTGACGAGCGTATCGGGGCGGTGGGCCTGCCCTGTCAGGTGCTCGCCCTTTCGCGGATGAGGGCTTCCCAGCTCGATAGTCGCACGCCCGTTGATCGCGTGGATCTCGTGATCGGCCTTTTCTGCACCTGGGCACTGGACTACAAACGATTTATCACATTCCTAAGGAAACGCTTTGGTGATCGGCCCATCAGCAAGCTGGACATTACACCGCCGCCGGAGAGACTCCTCAACGTGAGCGTTGAGGGGGCCCTGAATCAGGTCCCCCTGGATGAGATTCGCTCTTTTATCCGCCCCAGTTGCCAGGTTTGCATCGACATGACATCAGAGTTTTCAGACATCTCCATAGGGACCGTGGAAGGCAAAGAAGGTTGGAACACGGTGGTTGTCCGAACCGAAAAGGGCGAAGCGCTTCTCCATCGAGCAGAGGCAGAAGGCGTGATCGAAACCGAGAGCCTGCCCGAGGATAAGTTGGGTCATCTCAAGGAGGCATCTTTACTCAAAAAGCGGCGAGCTCTCGATGCCCTTAGGGCGTTGGGAGAACTCGAGGACGCCTATTTGACGCTCCCGCCGAAGATGATAGATCGGATACTGTCTGAGACCAAGGAGGTGACCCCATGAGCTCTACAGCGCTAGATGCACCAGGAAAGACGGTACTCCTTATGGGAAACGAGGCCATTGCTCGCGGGGCCCTTGAGGCGGGCGTTAAAGTGTGCGCCGCTTATCCTGGAACCCCATCTTCTGAGATTGTGGGTTCCCTGGCCAGTGTGGCCGAGAGGCTGGGAATCCACGTGGAATGGTCCGTGAATGAGAAGGTCGCCCTGGAAGTGGCCACAGCCGCCTCTTTTGCAGGCCTGAGGGGGCTCTGCGCCATGAAGCAGAACGGGCTGAACGTGGCTGCGGACTTTCTGTTCAACCTGAACCTGACCGGGTCCGTTGGGGGCCTTGTCCTGGTCGTAGCCGACGATCCGGGAGGGGTCTCCTCGACCAATGAAGAGGACTCGCGCGTCTTTGCCAGGCTCGGGGATTTACCCCTTCTCGAGCCGGCTACCTTCCAAGAGGCGAAGGATATGACGAAATGGGCGTTTGCTCTCTCCGAAGACTTGGGATTGCCTGTTCTGGTTCGTAGCGTCACCCGTGTATCCCATGCTCGGGGAAATGTCCGTCTGGACGAGCTGCCGCGGGAGGAACGGAAACCGCGCTTTGAGACCTCACGCCCTCGGGTTGCTTTTCCAGCATTGCCCCACCACAGGGAGCTCCATGAAAAAATAGCTCGTGCCAATCCCATATTCGAGAATTCCCCCTACAATTTCTATCGTGGACCCGCGAAACCGGAGCTTCTGGTGATCACTTGCGGGAGTGGATGGACCTATTCTCTGGAGGCGGTGACCAACTTAGGGGTGCAGGAGAGGGTGGGAATACTGAAGGTGGGCACTACCTGGCCCCTACCTGATGCCCTTGTGTTCAAACACCTCAAACAGGTGGACACGGTTTTGCTTGTGGAAGAAGTAGACCCTTTTTTGGAAAATAATGTTAAGGCCCTTTACGCCCAGAATGTCTTTGATTTGGGTCTGAAGCGTTTCCTGGGAAAGGCCAGCGGCACGATACCCGATCTGGGCGAGCTTGACCCAGAGATCGTGACTGCCGCAATTCAGACTATTCTTCAAGTGCCCTACGAGCCCAGGCCGGCACGATACGCCGAGCGGGCGCATGAGGCAGCCTCCGAACTCGTACCCGCAAGAGCGCTAGGCTTTTGTGCAGGTTGCCCCCATCGTGCCACCTATTGGGCAATCAAGAACGCCCTCGCCCTGGACGGCCGTGATGGCTTTGTGGTCGGCGATATTGGCTGTTATTCCCTTGGAATGGGCCCGTCCGGGTTCGGGCAGATGAAGACCTTGCATGCCATGGGTTCGGGGGCCGGCCTTGCCAGTGGATTTGGCCAACTCCAACGCTTCGGCCTGGAGCAGCCCGTGATGACCGTCTGCGGCGATTCCACATTTTACCATGCAGCCATGCCTGCCCTGGTAAATGCCCGCTACAACCAATCCAATTTTTTGCTCCTCCTTTTAGACAACAGCGCAACAGCCATGACAGGATTCCAACCCCACCCCGGGACGGGCCGAACGGCTACTGGGGGAGATGCACCGGCGTTGGACCTCAAGGCCATCTGTGAGGTGTTTGGAGCGCGGGTCGAAGTGGGTGACCCTTTTGAGGTGGCCGGTACGACCGAGACGATCTTGCGACTCCTTCAGGAGCAGGAAGGGGTAAAAGTCCTTATCCTCAAGCGGGAGTGCACCCTGGTTCGAAGTCGCCGCCAGAAAAAACTTTACCACGTTGAGGTCGCAGAGGCGCAGTGCCTTGGAGAAAGCTGTGGCTGTAATCGTTTATGCACCCGGGTGTTCAAGTGCCCCGGCCTTGCATGGGACAGGGCGACAGGAAAAGCTCGTATTGATGAAGCGATCTGCACCGGTTGCGGAGTGTGCGCAGAGATCTGTCCCGTCTCTGCGATCCGGAAGGAGGTGGCATAGATGTCCATGGCGAAAGATCCTTTCAATGTGATCATTGGCGGCGTAGGCGGTCAGGGAAATGTGCTCGCCTCCCAGATACTCGGGCAGATCCTGGTCACACAGGGTTATGTCATCACTATCGGAGAGACCTACGGTGCCTCCCAGCGGGGCGGCGCGGTGATGAGCCACCTACGAATATCAGCCAAGGACCAGTTCTCCCCGCTCATCCCGGAGGGCAAATGCGATCTTCTTGTAGCCCTGGAGCCGGTGGAGGGTCTCAGGGTACTGGACCACTACGGGAATCCCGACGTCATGACGCTAACCAATACAAGACCCATTCATCCCATGGATGTCATTTCAGGAGACGCATCCTATCCAGAGGTATCCGCAGTCCTGGATAAACTAAAGGAGCTGAGCAAACGACTCTGGGTGCTCAACGCGACGGAGATCGCGCTGGAGATGGGGGACCCCATCTTCTCCAACATGGCGATGCTGGGAGCGCTTTGTGCCACGAACGTGATGCCCTTTGACCGAGGTGAATTTGAAATGGCCATTGGGGAGTTGCTACCCTCGCAGCGGCTGGCTGAAAATATGGAGGCCTTTGATAAAGGCGAAGAGGCCGTCCAAGAGCTGAAGACATAGCTCGTAAGGCACAAGGCTCAAGAAATGAAGAATCCGTGCGCCCCGGGTCTTAGAAGTATTTACTTGTCTTATCCCCTTGCCCCAACAATCCTCTTGCAACCAATAATGTCTGGCTTCGATCCTCCATGTTGAGGGCCTGCTCCAGGCCTCCAGCGTCAAGATTCATGTTGATCGCCTCTTTGGTAAGGCGAAGGCCCATGGGGTTTTTGCTGTTCATGGTCCTGGCCAACTCCATGGTCGTTTCGAGAAGCTTCTCTCGTTCTATCAAGCGGCTGGCCAATCCCAGTTGCATTGCCTCTTCAGATGACATGAAGTTACCGGTGAGCATGAATTCGTAAGCCCTTCCCGCACCTATCAGGCGAGGGAGAAAATAGCTGCAGGCCATGTCCGCACCGCCGAGGCCAACATTGATGAACGCCGCCGAAAATCGAGCATCATGGCTAATGACTCTGACATCTGATGCCAGAGCAAAGCTAAAGCCGAGCCCGGCCGCAGGGCCATGAACGATGCATATGATGGGTTGTGGGGCCCGTCGCATAGCCAAAAGCAGTCTGGCGAGACGGGTTTGGAAGGTGTAATGTTCATCGATACTCATGCCGGCCCCGATTTTCATGAGCTCCTTCATATCCAAGCCAGCACAAAAGCCTTTTTCTCCTCTCCCCCTCAGAATGATAACGTGGATATCCAGGTCATGTTTTCTTTGCGCCCAGAAGTCTTCCATTTCCTCCATCATCTTATGGCTTACAGTGTTATACCTGCGGGGTCGATTGAGAGAAAGGACCCCTATGCCCTCCTCCACCACCTCGTATTCTATGGTTTCATAATCCATTGTTGACCCTCCTCCTAGAGAGATGAGTACTT
>JASFTV010000226.1:0-5987 GCA_050050615.1 Desulfobacteraceae bacterium | reverse complement strand
ACGCTACACTGGAGCATAGCGAAAAATAGACGCATCGTAACCACTTACTGTAGGTCATTTGGAAATAAATTGATTAAGAAATCCTTTTGCGGTATTATTTTAGTTTAACGTGACAAACGGTCCTGTAGAAAACTCATACCTCCGGGACAGCCTGTACACATGAACGACATTCTGCCCACCAGATTTGGAAAGTACCTACTTCTCGAAAAGATCGCCGTCGGCGGCATGGCAGAACTTTATAGGGCCAGGATAAGAGGGACCCAGGGTTTTGAGAAGCTCGTCGCCATCAAGAAATTACTCTCCCACCTTACCGACGAAGTAGAACTCGTCAACGCTTTTATCGATGAGGCAAAGCTTGCTGCTTTGCTCCAACACCAGAACATCGTCAATATTTTTGACTTCGGGAGCCTGGAAGGCACCTATTTCATTGCCATGGAACACCTATTCGGCAAAGATTTGCGGCTCATCGCCGAAAAATCCAAGGAACATGGCCCACCCCTCAGTCTACAACACGCTCTTTACATCACTTCCAAAATCTGCCAAGGCCTTGACTATGCTCATAATCTAAAGGACTTTCAGGGAAACCCGCTGAACATCATCCACAGGGATATCAGCCCCCAAAACATTCTGATCACTTATGATGGCGAAGTGAAAATTGTCGACTTCGGCATCGCCAAAGCCGCTGGACAGAATACCAAGACCAGGGACGGGGTCATCAAGGGAAAGGTTTCTTATATGTCCCCTGAGCAGGCTTCCGGAGAAACCATTGACAACCGCTCTGACATCTTTTCCACCGGCATACTCCTCTATGAGGTTGTCACCGGGAAGCGGATGTTTGAAGGGGATTCCCTGCAGGCGCTTGCCCAAGTGCGTGACGCTAAGTTCGAACCGCCTGAGAGCGCAGCCCCTGACCTCTCGGCCAAGCTTTATGAGATTCTCCACCGGGCCCTTGCTAAACAACCTGACCAGCGCTACCAGTCGGCCGGCGAAATGCTGTCTGACTTGGAGGAATATATGTATCAGGAGGATCTCAGGCCTACGGCCCGAGGCTTGGCCCAATACATGAAAGGCCTCTTTGGTCAGGATATTTTGGATGAAGAACGGTTTATGCGCGAAACCATGCAGATTAATTTGCTGGGTGATTCAGTGGCTGAAGCAGAGACTCAGCACCCGAAGAAGGTTCTCGAAAAAACGCGCATGATAACATTAACCGAGATCAAGACGAGCCTGAAGAAGCGAAAGCTATGGTACGTCTCGCTCACCGGAGTAACTTTGGTTCTCCTGGGAAGTATTTTCTTCCTCTCTTACAAGAACAAGCCCACATCAGAAACTCAAAGGATGGCCTCCATTTCCACAAAGCCATATTCCGATTCCAAGACATCTCCGCCAGTCCCGTCCAGCAAAAACTCGCAGGATGGCTCAGCCGCACCTCATCCCGATAAGGTTTCCATGACAGACGATGCGGGACCCGATCATTTACGCCGCCCCTCCACGCCTGATCGAATCGCAAAGGTTCAGCCTGTCAAGACCGAACCGACCCAATTACAGGCAGCTCTGGCAGCTCTTAAGAAGAAAAACTTTGAGAAAGCCTCAGCTTTGTTTGAAGAGAGTTTATCTGGAGACCCGGATTTGGTGGAAAAGGTCTCCGGCCCTTACGCACAATCTCTGGTAGGACAGGCCCTGACCTTATCAGCGAAAGCCCCGGAGGAGGCCAAATCCCTGCTTCTCAAAGCCGTGAAGCTGGATCCCCGGAACGTGCGGGCGCACTTTGAACTGGCATCTCTTTATGCCGGGCTGGAGGATTATCCCAAGGCGATCGAAACCTATCATGAGGTTTCAAAACTGGACCCTCAGTTCCCGGAGGCCTTTTTTAATCTTGCTTACATTTATGCCGTGCAGGAGGATTATGCGAAGTCAGAGGACATGTACAAGCGGGTTGTTGAGCTGGCCCCGCCTTATCTTGATGAGGTTCTCTTCAATCTCGCCGTGGTGCAAGAGAAGCAGGGGAAAAAAGCAAAGAGCATTGAGAACCTTGAACGTTCACTCGCGCTAAACCCCGATAATAGGGTGGCAAGAAGTTTCCTTCTTAGAATGAAGGAGAAATGAGGAGAGAAACCATGAAGTCTTACGTTGTCTCCGTAGCCAGAAAGGGTGTTTATGGTCTTTCATTGCTGGTGATCTTCACGGGCTGTGCCTATGTCGGAGAAAAGCTCGACACCCTCCGAAAAGCCGACTATTACGAACATACAGTCCAATGGCCGGGTGAAAGCCTCTCAGTCATCGCCAAGTGGTACACCGGCAATCTGGAGAACTGGAAAGCTATAGCACAAGCCAATCCCGAACTCGACCCGAGACGGATTACGATTGGCACAAAAGTCCGCATCCCTGAAAACCTCATCAAGAATAAAGAGCCCATGCCGAAGGACTTTGTGGCCTCGTTTGGCCGGGAGCCGGAGAAGGGGCCACCCACACCGAAGCCCAAACCCCCGCACAAGGCCGCTTTTTATGAACATACGGTTCAATGGCCGGGGGAAAGCCTCTCCATCATTGCCAAGTGGTATACGGGTCGCTTTGACAACTGGAAAGCTTTGGCCGAGGCCAATCCCGAACTGGACCCTAGACGAATCACCATCGGCACCAAAATTAGGATACCGGAGAATCTCCTTAAGAACAAAGAGCCCATGCCGAAGGACTTTGTGGCATCCTTCTACACAAAGCCTGAGAAAGCCCCTCCTCAGCATGAACCTGAAGCGCTCGGCCAGCCCAGAGAGGAAAAACCGGAGCTCTTTGGGCCCAAAGGATATCCTGGTCAGTAGCTGAACAGGCTCGCTCAATGGCTGCGTTACCGAGCAGAGAGTTTCCACCCTTTCATCCTTGGGTCTGTCCATTCTAGAATTTTGCAAATATTAGCCGACACTGGTGTTGCAGTCCGTGGGGCTCTCGGCATCGCTGCTGATACCGATTGAATGTGGAAACCGGCAAAGCGGCTGCGTACTTAAACAAAGGACGTTTATCCTTTGAAAACGAATTCCTTTTTATCCTGGGAACAAACAGGGGGATAACGGTGGAAATTGGCGAATTCAGACAGATTGGAACTGTACATTCTCCTTACAAAAAACAAAAAGACGCCCCATTCCAGGGCAGACAGACCGATGATGTGAGCACGCTCGAGGTGTTTGAGGTTTATGAACCAGCCCTTCTGGACATCGAAAAGTGCTCCCACCTCATCGTCCTGTACTGGCAGGACCGGAGCGATCGGGGTGTGCTCCAGACACTTACACCCTGGGGGCCCGAGGTGCATGGCGTTTTTGCGACCCGTTCTCCAAACCGCCCCAATCCAATTGGTCTCTGTGTGGTTGAGCTCCTGGAGCACGACGGACGTTTCCTCAAGGTGAAAGGCATGGATGCCCTCGACGGTTCTCCCCTGATAGATATCAAACCTTACTCCCGGCTGGACTGCGTTGAGGGTTCTCGCATAGGCTGGCGAGACAGGGACCCCGAAAAAGGCTGACACTGGCACAACCGCAGTCTTTGTAGTTTCCAAAAAACGGCATAAGCGACTTGGGCCTCCCGTTGACACCCGCTTCAGATCATTTTATGTTTGGAGAATCTCATTTGCGCTTTGTTTTGCAAGTGCTTATCTTTATTGTTGTAATACTGGCTGAAACGAACGAGGTTCTGGACCATGCATCATCATGATCTTTCACTTTGGTGCCATGATCACGTTTTTATTGGTGCCAATCAACATACTAATGAACGGCGGACTCTGGTTGTAATTGGACTCACGGCAACCATGATGATCTTGGAAATCACTTCCGGCTTGTTGTTCGGATCCATGGCCCTGCTTGCCGACGGATGGCATATGGCAAGCCATGCAGCAGCGCTCGGAATTACAGCCCTTGGCTATTCTTTTGCACGACGCTATGCCGCCAACCCACGATTTACTTTTGGTACGGGCAAAATCGGCGAGCTCGCCGGTTTCAGCAGCGCCCTTTTACTCGCCTTCATCGCCATCCTCATGGCCTACGAATCAGTGAAAAGATTCTTCTCCCCTGTAAGCATTTCATTTGATGAAGCCATTGCAGTTGCGGTGCTGGGGCTCATCGTCAATGTCGTCAGTGCCGTGATTCTCAGAGACGACCACCGGGAAGCGCACGATGATCACCATCATGTGGACCATAATCTGAGAGCGGCTTACCTCCACGTTCTCGCCGACGCACTGACGTCACTTCTTGCCATCCTTGCCCTTTCCGCAGGCCGTTTCATCGGCTGGGCCTGGATGGATCCCCTCATGGGCATTGCAGGCTCGATCGTTATTGCCCGCTGGTCCTACAAGTTGCTGCGTAATACGGGCTGCATTCTCCTGGATATGAACACAAACAATGCCCTGGCTGCCAAGATCAGCCGGTTGCTAGAATCAGAATCAGATGATCGGATCTCGGACCTCCATGTCTGGCACATAGGTTTCGGTCATTTTGCTGCCGTTGTTTCCATCGTAACAAATGATCCTCGCCCGCCGGTTGAATACAAAAGGCGTCTTGAGCATCTCAAGGAAATCTGTCATGTCACTGTGGAGATAAATCCGTCTCAACCTATCCTGTCCCCCATTGAAAAAACCAAGAGATCGGCGTAGTCAAAGCGAGTCTGCTGAGCGGAATATCCGTGCCCAAAGGCCCATCTTTGAATCCAGCCGAGAAAAGACTGGCCGTCACGGAACTTCAAGGGAAAATCCTGAAGGGCGGATTTACGCTCGTCAAGATGAAAGGCCGAGGAGACAAAAACTGCTGAGAGAGGTTTCGAAACGAGACATCATGATCCGACTTGTAGACGGACACACCCATCTGGAGGAGATTGAAAGCTTTGAGAAAGCCATCACAAGGGCGGGAGAGGCAGGCGTCTTTGCCATCATTGCCGTCGGTTCAGATTGTAAATCCAACGAACGGACTCTCGAGATATCCGGCCGATATGGCGATACGGTGGTTTATCCTGCCCTGGGCATCCATCCCTGGACCCTCAAAGCGAAGGAGGTTGAGCGAACCGTTGCCCTTATCGAAGAGAATATTGGCAAAGCGGTCGGGGTGGGTGAGATCAGAACAAGAGGTGGCAGAGACCACCACGAACAACGCTCTCAACCTCTTTCCGTTGGAAGCCACAGAGTGACGGATGCAATGAGATACTCGAGCCGCGCGGCGCTATTTCCATTTTTTCTTTTTCTTCTTCAACTGGCCTGGCGGGTACTTCTTTTTATGCTCTTCAAAATATTTGTACGGCCTGTCCGTATCCAAATCAATTGTTACATGGTCCCCAAGCTTCACTCTTAGATGTTCCGGCAAAGAAACCGACATTCTCCACTTGGCATCCTCCATGTAGAAGTAGGCCTTTCTCGAAAGATCAAAGTAAATCTGTGCTGAGGGGTAATAGTGATAACGATGTTTTGCGCGGTATCCGTGAGCTGGCGCATGGGGCGGCGGCCCCCCTTCCGGCTCTGCACCCCCGCCTATTCCAATGCCAACACTGGTGCACCCAAATGCTGCCAATGAGAGAAAGAGCAGAAGAGAGCCCGATAAGATGAGCTGGTTTGACAGCTTGACTCGGTCCATGTGAATTCTCCTTGGAACTTATTTGATACCTCTCAGGTCTGGTTCATGCTTTTGTGGTGAGGCCTTTAACATCACCCCGAGGATTCTAGGTATCGTCTATAATTATCCCTTGGAATTTACTTGCTTGTCAACCTCTCTTCAGGAGAATACCAAGGAGGGTTTGAATGTGGAGAACTGTCTAGAAGGTTTTGTTTGTGGATCTATTGTTCAACAGTATCGGGAGGGGGCAAATCCGTAATGTGAATACGACCTGTCTCGTCTGTCCATTTATAAAGCTTTTTCAGCGTGGCAGGCTCACCTTCATCGCTATCGCTTTCGTCTTCATCCCTTTTCTCGGGTTCTAAGTGTATGGCAAGCCATAATGTCATATCCGCCTTAACACGTATG
>JASFTV010000225.1:0-5989 GCA_050050615.1 Desulfobacteraceae bacterium | reverse complement strand
AATAATCGTAAAGATCTGCCTTTTTGTCTTTTTCGAGGCCCATCTTTCCAGGATTCAGGATATTGTCTGGATCTAGGGCCTGCTTGATTTTTCTCATGACCTCCATGGCAGGACCCAGTTGCTGTTCAATGTGCGGCGCCCGGGTTAAGCCTGTTCCATGCTCTGCGCTTAAGGTTCCCTTCATCTCTATAGCGGTTTTGACCAGTTCTTCTGCGGCCGGTTTGAGGCGATTCCAGTCATCCCTGCTCCTCACATTACAGACAAAGGTGGTATGCACATTGCCATCGCCTACGTGCCCGAAAGTGCTTATGAGTATATTGTACTTTTCGGAAATGGCCTGAGCTCGGCGAATGGTTTCCGGTATCTTTGTCGAGGGTACGCCGAAGTCTTCAGCGATGGCGACCAGGCGATTGCCCGGCGTAATCCTCGACAGGGTCGGTACCAGACCGCCCCTTGCTCTCATCATCTCTTCTCTTCGCGCGGGGTTGTCTGTCCATTCATATTCAAGGACATCGTATTTCTTGCAGATCTCCCCGATCCGGTTCATGTCACGGACGACGACCTCCTTCACACCGTCCGCCTCCATGATCAGAAGGGCCTCGATCTTGCTCACGTCTTTGCCCAAGGCCTCCTCAACGACCTTTAAACTGAATTTGTCCATGATCTCGCAGCCTGCGAGCTTGATACCGGATGTGGTCACCTCGGTGACAGCATCCCCGGCTGCGTTCACATCGCTAAACACTGCTAGACCCAGGGCGCCGTATTCCGGTTTTGGTTCTAGTTTGCAGACGATTTCCGTAACGATTCCCAGGGTACCTTCCGCAGCACAGAAAAGGCGGGTTAGATCGTATCCGAGAGAGGTCTTGGGCGTAATGGTTCCAGTCTCGATGATCGTGCCGTCTGCCAGCACCACCTTGAGGCCTTTGATATAATCCTTGGTGGTCCCATACTTCACGGCCCTGTGACCGCTTGCGTTGGTGGAGACCATGCCGCCGATGGTCGCAACAACTTCGCTGCCCGGGTTGGGAGGAAACATTAAGCCCTCTTTACCCAGGACCGTGTTCAACTGCATACAGATCACGCCGGGCTCCACGCGGGCATAAAAATCTTCCTTATTGATCTCCAGGATGTTATTCATGAGGTGTAGATCCATCAAAAGGCCGCCACGAATCGGCAGAACAGCGCCAGTGGTGCTGGTACCTGAGCCGCGGGCTGTCACAGGGACTTTGTCCCGATGGGCAAGCTTCATGATAGCCGAGACCTGCTCGGTCGTTTTTGGGAAAATTACCGCATCTGGGACACCTTGATGGACCGACATGTCCCGTGAATTGCAGAGACATTCAACGCGATCGCTAAAGATCTTATCCGCACCGACGATTCCCGTAATTTCGTCAATGATGCTCATGGATTGCCCTCCGTTAGTCACTGTGGTTGGGAAATAGGGACCGATTTCGGATGAACTGATGGCTACTATCTAGCTATAAAGTAACTATCTTTATAATTGATAGAAAATCAGAATGTCAAGAAGAAATACTCGAAGATCAATGCCCAAAAGAAGGTTTTTGTCAACCTGAAAGTCCTCAGGACGGTGTGCAGCCCCTTCAGTCTGAGGCACGCCAGAGCTGATGGGCAAGAAGCGGTTTTCAAGGAGGAAGTCCATGGACTACGAAGTCATTATCATTGGCGCCGGCCCGGCCGGTATTTTTGCTGCCCTGACATTAGCGGAACTCGGCGTCGAATCTATTCTCTTGTTGGAGCAAGGAAAGGACCTGAGCCAGAGGCAGCGTGCAAACTCTGAAGACATGCTTTGCGGCTGGGGTGGGGCCGGGGCTTACAGTGATGGCAAGCTGACGATCTCCACCGAAGTTGGTGGGTTCCTTGGCGATTTTCTTGAGAGAACATCTCTTTTCCAGCTTCTCACCGAGGCGGATGCAATTTATGTAGCCCATGGAGCGCCGGGTCGGGTCTATGGCGAGCGATCGGCGAAGCTGCAAGAACTGGGCGATCGTTCCCGACTGGCTGACCTTGAGTTGATACCGACCCGAATCCGACATATCGGCACTGAGAACTGCCGGCTCATCCTGGACCGTCTGCAACAGACGCTTGTGGGAAAAGTTGAGATGCGGTCAGGCTGTCGCGTCCAACAGATCTTGGCCGAAGAGGGGCAGATCAAGGGGGTAAGACTGGCTGACGGGCAAATTCTCAATGGCCGTTTCGTGGTCGCTGCGCCAGGCCGATCAGGGGCAAAATGGATGAAAGAAGAGGCGGCCTTGTTGGGCCTTAAAACCAGGGCAAGCCCTGTGGATATCGGCGTTCGGGTCGAACTGCCGGCTCCGGTGCTCAAGGAAATCACCGATACCACCTATGAATCGAAGCTAATCTACCATTCGAAAACCTTTGACGACAAAGTACGTACCTTTTGCATGAATCCCTACGGGGAGGTTGTGATAGAAAAAAACGACGGCATTATCACGGTGAACGGCCACAGTTATGCTGAAAAAGCCAGTGAAAACACCAACTTTGCCATTCTGGTGAGCAGCGCCTTTACGGAGCCCTTTGATGATCCCATTGCATACGGTCTTTACATCGCAAGGCTGGCAAATCTCCTGGGAGGCGGGGCGATTATTCAAAGACTGGGGGACCTTTTGGCAGGCCGGCGCAGCACTCGCGCGCGTATTGATCGGTGCCTTAACCGGCCAACCCTGTCCGACGCGACTCCAGGGGATTTAAGCTTCGTCTTTCCCTACCGCCACCTGGTAAGTATCATTGAAATGCTACAGGCCCTTGATAAACTGGCCTCAGGCGTCTACTCCCGGCATACCCTCCTCTATGGCGTCGAGGTGAAGTTGTACTCCAGCAGGATTAACGTTTCATCCGATCTGGAAACGGAAGTGACCAATCTGTTTGCCATAGGGGACGGCGCGGGCATTACAAGAGGCTTGCTTCAAGCGTCAGCGAGCGGCATCCTTGCTGCCCGGGCCATTGCAGAGAGATTGAAATGACAGATAGTCCAACGGCTTTGCCCGCTTACATAAATCTTGACAATCGTTGTGCCTTGAATGTTATATGGGGTCTCAAAAAACACCTTGAGAATCAGAACCCCTGACTTGAACAAGGCGAAGGGATCTCAAACAACGCACTTTGATCAGAGTCTGAAACTGGATCTAAACAACAACCATCTCGAAGAATAAAATCGTTACACGATTTTATCTAACACGACGTTATCGCTCCCATGGCGAAAGGCTAAAATTTCTATCCCTGTAGCCCCGCAGGCAAGTCCGCCACGCTCCGACAAGCTACAGGGGATTTCGAAATTTTTGATTCAGCCCTTAAGGGGTTCAGCACCGCACTTTCGCCCTAAAAAGGATCTTAACTTCTAATTTGAATTCATCCCGCGCTGCAAGCAGCGGGGAATTCAAATTTAAGTAGGACATGGAGGTGGACCCGTGACGGATGTTCAAGAAAAAATTCAGGATCTGGAAAAAAGAAACCTCGAGGCAGAGATGGGCGGCGGCCAGAAACGTATTGACGATCAGCACGCCAAGGGGAAGATGACCGCAAGGGAAAGAATTGACTACCTTCTTGACAAAGGTAGCTTCCAGGAAATTGACAAGTTTGTGGTTCACCGCTGTCATGACTTTGATATGGACAAGAAAAAGATTCCCGGCGATGGGGTCGTGACCGGCTATGGGACGATCAACGGAAGACGGGCCTTCATCTTCGCCCAAGACTTCACCGTACTCGGCGGGTCACTGAGCGAGACCTTTGGCCAGAAGATCTGCAAGGTCATGGACCTGGCCATCCACAATGGGGCCCCAATGATTGGATTGAATGACTCCGGCGGTGCCAGAATCCAGGAGGGCGTGATGAGCCTCGGCGGATACGGTGAAATATTTAAGAGAAATGTCTGGTCTTCCGGCGTCATCCCTCAAATCTCGGTGATCATGGGGCCTTGTGCTGGGGGCGCAGTCTATTCGCCTGCCCTTACGGATCTCGTTATCATGGTCAAGCAGACGAGCTACATGTTCATTACCGGTCCCCAGGTGATCAAGGCGGTCACCTCTGAGGAGGTAACCCCTGAAGAACTGGGAGGTGCCATGACACACAATACCAAGAGCGGGGTGGCACACTTTGCCGAGGACTCTGACCGGGCGGCGCTGGATCGGGTCAAGGCACTTCTAGCCTATTTCCCCCCAAACTACCGGGAGAAGCCTCCCATTGTCGAGTGTTCAGATGATCCGGATCGGAAAGCACCCGAATTGAGCCACGTGGTGCCTACCAACCCTAGACTTCCTTATGACATGAGGGACATTATTCGAGCGGTATTGGATAAAAAGGAATTCTTGGAGGTTCAACCCCATTTCGCGACAAATATGGTGGTTGGGTTTGGTCGACTCAACGGGTTCTCCGTGGGGATTATTGCCAATCAGCCGAGGATGCTTGCAGGATGCCTTGATATCAACGCTTCCGTGAAGTGCTCAAGATTTGTGCGGATGTGTGACTCTTTCAATATCCCCATGCTCACCTTCGTGGATGTGCCTGGATATTTGCCTGGCGTGAACCAGGAATACGGCGGTATCATTAAACATGGTGCGAAGATTCTTTATGCCTATTCCGAAGCGACGGTTCCAAAAATTACGGTGGTCACTCGCAAGGCGTACGGCGGCGCCTATATCGCCATGTCCGGCAAGCACCTTGCAGCGGACATCAACTACGCCTATCCTACGGCTGAAATCGCAGTGATGGGTCCTGAAGGGGCGTGTAACATTGTTTTCAGGAAGGAAATCGCTGAGGCAGAGGACCCCGAAGGGACCAGAGAGAAGCTGATCGAGGAATACAGAAGTAGTTTTGCCACCCCTTACAGGGCGGCCGAGGTGGGCTATATTGATGAGGTCATCTTTCCGGAGGAGTCCCGGCCAAAGCTTGTTAAGGCACTGATGATGCTTCAGAAAAAGAAAACATCCATTCCTGAAAGAAGGCATGGGAATATTCCACTTTAGTGGGGGGCATGGGATATCGAAATTCATATGCTATTGTGAATGCATTAAACAAATTGACGTTAACAATCTCATTGCGAGTGAAGCGAAGCAATCTCATGAGATTCCTTCGTCGCTTTCGCTCCTCGGAATGACACTTCACTTATTGCGTTTGTTACAGTACTTGGCTGCATAAATAACAGTGTCATTTCGACCCCCGTGCAAAGAGGCTGTGTCGCAATGTCTAGAAACCGTCATTCCGGAGGAGCCAACCCCAGGTGGGCGAGATCCGGAATCCAGAAGACACAAATAATATCAATACATTCTGGATCCCGGCTCGCGTCTCGCTTGGCGAGACTTGGCCGGGATGACAGATTGTGACACAGCCTCAAACGGGGGAGAAATCTTACAATGCCAGCGCGTTACCAAGATTTCTCCCGGAAACCCTTCGTTTTTTAAAAGAGAGCCCGGCGGACTACAACGCCAGTGTCGAGTCATATTTGCAAGATTCTAACGGGACACTGCTGAAGGAAACTCTAAGATCAACAGAAAAGCCTCTCCCTCTGACGGGCGGAGAGGCTTTGTTTCGGTCGAAAACGGCGTTTACTTAAGGGCCTTGATCCGTCTTCCCCAGAATTCTTTCTCCTTTTCCCTCCAGTGTGTGCCTCCGAACCTACGGTCGTAGAAACTGCTCAACCTTTCAAACCACTTGATCCAGGGGCTTTTGTTTTTTTCTCTCGCCTCAAGCACGTCAGCGACAAAGAGATGGATGTTTGTGATCTCTTCCTTTGGCGCGTAATAGGCGGCTCCGTTTCGAGCGGATCTTCTGAGGTTCTCCTCGGATAACCCGTGGGCGGTGAGCATGAGAGCGGGAACATCTCTTTCGTTTGCAATCTCGAGGAGCTCAAATCCTTTGACACCCATGATGTCCAGAATGGCAATATCGTAGAAGTTCTCTTCCAGGAGTCTCTTGGCTTCTTCGAAGGAAAGAGCCGTATCGATCTTGCAAACAT
>JASFTV010000224.1:0-6006 GCA_050050615.1 Desulfobacteraceae bacterium | reverse complement strand
CATACCGCATGGGCACCTTTCCGTACAGCATAGCACCGCCTCCAGCCACAAAGAGGGCCAGCAGTGTCAACAAGCCCAAGATCTTTAACAGACCTATCGGCGCTGCTTGTCCCTGCAGCCTTTCGGGAAGCAAAAGCAATACAGGATGGGCCAGGATCAAGGAGACAATGACCTTGCCGAGCTTTCTGTGAATCTCGAAAAGACGACCCAGCCCGATTCCTCTCTCGATCCACTTTGCCTTTGAACTCAGCACGTACTGAAAGGAAATGAGCACAAAACTGATGAGTGCCAGAAGCCGGCCTATGTCATACAGGGTGACGGTCCAGCGCATTCCTGGCGTCAAAGTGCGGGCCCAAACCAGAACAGGGACCGCTAAGGTTATGATCATGATCCCGTAAAGCTGAGTTTTTTTATCTTCCTCGCAACGGGATCCAGATCTTTTTCTGAGATGAGGTAGTGATACAGTTGAAGGACAGACTTCATCTCTTTCACCGGTCCTGGCTGGGCAAGTATCAGAGGGTAAAATGGTAGGACATCTGATCAGGAGAAAGGAGCGCTTGGCTGACCTCAGCCTGACAGTATTTCTCGAGCATCCTCGCCACCCGATCGCGTGTGATGAGCGTTCTCGATTCGTTAGCTTCCCCGAGCCCGTCAACATTCATGACAATGGTTCGCGTCTCTTCGGTGATGCGCGTTTTATGGCCATTCCGCCAGTTCCATCGACGGCACATCACCTCCCCCGACTCCGCAACCACATAGATGATCTCCCCCGGCTGAGGGTGCTCTTTAGCATCGAGGTTACCCAGGGGCGTGAAGGTTTCACTGCCCGTGGCAGGGCGAAGTTCGAGACACGCTCCCGCCTGGTCCACGTCGTCCCCACCCACCGGCGTAACGGCAGTAATTGAGTTGTAGCTCATGATGGCGACGACTTTATTGATGAAGGGAATTTGGGCGCCGGATTTTTGTACCCGCTTTAAAAGAGCCGCGTGAGCAGGCGGATATTTGTTAGGATTAGAGCCGAATTGCCGATGGGCATCACTCCAGGCGACCATTCGAGGGTCCGTCTTCAATTCAACCGGGTTTTTGCCCGCATCCGCAATAGCCTGTTCTATTAAGGTCTCGAGTTCCTCGGAATGGCCATGATTTTGGACGTTTGTGGCAAAGACAATGCCTCTTCGGAATGTTGGATACGCCTCAAAAATCTTTTCGTGAATTCTAACCTCAACCATCGATGCTCTCCTTTTTGAAACCTGCTGAATTGTTTAAGGTGCCCGGCCTAGCCCACCCTTGGACATGAAGGTTTTTGTAGACCCACGCTCTTTCCCGCTTCTGTGCTGTCCGGTTTTGTCTCTGTAGATGGGCAACGGAAGCAACAGCCATGATAAAACGCTATCATACTCAATGTAAAGAAGGCGGCCAAAGGTTTGACCGCCTTCTCTAGAAAAGAATCTTAGAAACCGACGCTACATCAACTCTGAAGAATTTCAGCGGTTTTTTCGTCCAGCGGCGGCGTGTTGCCCTGCCGAGAAAGCAGTGCATTCTCTATGGCCACAGCTGCCGGGCTGCTCAAAGCTGTGAGCAGGTCAAGATCCTCCTTCCGGAACCCATGGGGTTGATTTACCGAGTCAACATAAATAACGCCTCTGAGTTTCGACCTGCTGATCAAAGGAACGCACATGACAGACCTGATTTTATTAATCTTCATACTGTCGGAAAGAATGGTCTGATCCTCGGTAAGGGTATCAAGCATGGTGACGGGTTGACGTTCGCGCATGACCCGATTCACAATACTTCGGCTGTAAGGCATCCTGCAGTCATCCTCGCCGCTTTTGAAAATCGATATGACCTCTGAAATCGTCCTTGTGTCTTCATTGATCAAGATAATGACACCCCTGTCAATTCGTTTGAGAAGCTCCATGACATAGTTCAATATCTTCTCTAAGACATCCTTTATATTGAGCGACTGCATCAGGACATTGGACACTTTATAGATCAATTCCATGTTCTTTTGGGCTGTCAAGGGCCTATCTTTTACCGCGAGGTCACCGTTTCCTTCGAGTTCCTTAAAAAGATCGACCGAATCCAGGATAGCGAGGACGTCCTCTGGATAGGCCTTGCCTAAAGAAAAAAAGGTCTTGCCGACCGCAATGGGAACCCCTTCCTTAATTTCATATTCAGTGCCTGCTCTTATGCGCATGCCGTCAACGAAGGTGCCGTTTTTGCTTTTCAGATCCTGAACGAAAAACTTATTCCCTTTTCTGCTGATTTTTGCGTGAATACGTGAAACAGACTTGTCCCTCATCGGAATGTCGTTTTCAGTGGCCCTCCCTAGGGTCACGGTATCACTCACAATATCAAAAGACAGACCTTTATCTGGACCATTCATGATGTAAATTCTGGGCATAACCTACTCTCCTTCTCGGAGATATTTAAATAAAAAGATACTATGTTTACCTAGAATTAATTTATTTATTTTATTATGAAATAAATCAAGAAGTCAATCCTGATTTTCCCTAATGAAAGCATAGAAGGCCGCTTCGAGGAGAGCGGTTGGGAGGTTCCCAGGTAAGCAGTCGCCATATCCGTACTCATAGATGAGAAATCGGTTTTCTTACTCCTTTATGAGAACGGAAATAAGGCTGAGCACGATGCCTACCCCAAATATGACACTGCCCCACAGGAATATATCAAGGTTCAAATACTTCTTTTTGATCGCCGTCTTTAAACCGCCCACTTCCCACACTTCAGCCAGGGAATCAGAGAACAATACCTCTAAACGCATGCGATCAACGAGCTTTGTGCCCTCCGGGCCATCTATTGAACCTCGTCCAAAGGCCAGGGTTTTAATCTGCACCATTTCCTGGGCAGGGTCTTTGGCCATCAGTGTTTTTATCATTCCAGAAATCTCTGAAAAGCCAATATCTCCTTTTTTCAGAAGGTGATTCTGTTGTTGCATTCTTTCAATTGCGGTCAATGAGTCCATATATTGAGGTGCAAGCATCCGGTAAACAAAAGGAAAATGGTCCCCACTCAATATGACCCAGCCTATGATTGTAACAACAATGCCTATGACACCGACATAGTGTCTATCTTTCATTGTACCACCGCCTTGCGGGTCTTTCATACTCACTCAAAATCATGAATTTGCGCTCTTTCCAAGAGCCAGCTCCGCGTTCTCTATGGCCATGGCGACCGGACTGCTCAAAGCATTGAGCAGGCGAAGATCCTCTTCTCGAAATCCATAGGGTTTGGTCACCGAATCGACATAGATCACACCCCTCACTTTCGACCTGCTGATCATGGGTACGCACATGACGGACTTGATTTTCAATAGTTTCAGGGTCTCAGGCAGATCGTCTTCGACTTCGGCATCAGAATCTGAAACCATGATCGCTCTTTTATGTTGCACAACCCGATCCACCACTTCCTGGCTATAAGGTCTTGTGCTGTCATCTACATCATCCTTGCTTCTGGATACGACTTTTTTCAATTCTCCGGTTTCGCTGTCGGTGAGGAAGATGATACCCCTGTCAATCCTCTTGAGAAGATCGAAAATACGATGCAAAATCCTTTCAAGAATTTCGTCAACATCCAGTGCCTGTGAGAGGGTATCAGAAACCTCGTAAATCAGCTCCATATTCTTTTTTGCCGTCATGGGTCTATCTGCTGAACGCTCTTCACTATCTAAAATGGCAAACTCAGAAAGATTTAGGGCATCCAGAAGAGCGGACAGCTCCTCAGTGCATCCTTCGCCCAAACAGATCACACTCATTCCAATAGAGACGGGAAGACCTTCCTGGAGTTCAGTCAAAATACCCGGGGATATCTGTTCACCGTTCAAGTAGGTGCCGTTTTTACTCTGTAAATCCTCGACGAGGTACTTGTTGCCTTTCCTGAGTATTTTTATGTGCTTGCGGGAGACGAATTTGTCCTCAATCTGAACGTCGTTATAAGGAGATCGTCCTATATAGAACGCATCTCCTTCGATTTCAAAGGATTGCCCCACATTCGGGCCGCTTAGGATATAGAGTCGGGTCATTCGTCATTCTCTCTTTTGGAGACAGCGATAGCACAAATGCTTTATTTTAATACAAAAAGACGCGAATGACAATAGAACCCCTCACATCCCAGTTCCACCGTCTAATTTGGGTATCAAGCCTGAAATCAGGAGTTTATTCAGTACTCCTGATCACCAGCAACTGTTTAGATGTATATTATCAAGCTCTCGACAAAAGAAAAAAGGCGGCTAAGGAAACCCTATCCGCCTCATGCGGTGCTCTCAGATACGAATAGCTCTGGTCAGATGAAGACTATGTCAGTTAAAGGTAATGTGCAGGTGGTATTGAGGTTTCTCGATAGGCGCATTCCTGAGATCCAGCTTGATGAAGTAGGTAGCTTCAGGCACGACAGCCACTTTGATGGCACAGAGGCCTTTTTTCATCAACCGTTTGTTTCCATCAAATATTTTCATGATGAAACCGCGCTCTCCTTCATCCAAAGTCGGCTCCAGTTTCAGACTCATGATATCTCCCGTAGCTCGGAGCCTGTAATAGTCGGCCCGATCGTCCGCCGAGCCTCTCTGTCCGGTAATGATCCCCTCCTCAATGTCCTGTGCAGAAAAAAAGTTGCCATTGGCCTTTGATGTCTCATCCACAGCCATTCCAGCAGGTCTCGAAGTTGAAGTCGGTGTTGCACACGCCTTCGGCGATTCATCGGTCGAAGGAGCAACAGCTTCATTCGAGGCGGTCGCTGGTAAACCATCGGGCGAACTCTCCGCCGTTGTCTCAGGCAGAGCAGTTTTTGAGTGGCTCATGGAAGGGGGCATAGAACCTTCATCGGAACGATCCGACGTACCTATAGGTTCATTCTGTGATGGAACCACCGACAACGGGTGACTATCACCGGACGCAGTCACCTTAAACGATAGGCGGGAACTCGAGACAGGATTTTTCTTCGGCTGAGGGGGACTGCTATGGGTCGAAAGAGCGGGTTGCTCTCCGTAATGATGATCGGACGTAGCAAAATAGACTCCGGCGAGGCCAGCTGTTCCCAGAACCAAGATGATCAGAAGGATCAGGTCTACCAATCGATTCTCATCCATACCCATACAAACTTGTCCTCAGTAATATGTGGCATTTTATCCTATTTTATTAAAGATTTCAACCTCTCGCTCTGGGGTCAAACCTTGACTACTCCCACCTTGAGGCCTTCCACACCTTGTTCTAATACTCCGCGAAATCCCCTTTTGTCTATTTCATGGGCATTTCCATGCCCAACTCTCCCTCTGGCAGAGGAGCCGGCTTTTTAGTTTGGAACCCCTCATAAAAACTAATGGGTCTGTCGTGGAAAATCCGGAACAGCTCCCCCTTTGCATTCGAGTTCTTTCTTTTCTTATGGCCATCTTTTAGTACAACAATGTAGTAGCTCTTTGGTGAAACTTCCAAGGCTGCCAAAGCAGACATGACATTTTGGGGATCTAGCTTTTGAGAGAAGGGATACTCCAAGACCCAGTGCACCTCATTGACAAGTTGTCCAAAAAACTTTTCCAACTGCTCACCCACCTCGGAGGTGTCAAGAATACCCATAAAGCGTATGAGGTGAGTGCCATCGTTTCGCACCCGGTCATACCATTTGGTTTGAGTGAAGTATGGGTATGCTTTGAAAAGGTCTTTCAAAGCCCTATCCTTTCCACTGGCCTTGTCGGTCAGTTTCATATTCTGTACCGAGTACAACTCATTACTTTCTGCCCATGCCTCTGGTGCCACACGGACCATAAAGACCAACACCAAGCATAGGAATGTCAGTAGTCCCGTCAATTTAGGCCTCGCATTCATTTCCATCCTCTCTGAAGAATTGTAAGGAAGGGGTGTCAAACCCCAACCATTGAATGATTTGGTGATATATGCCGCCAATCTTTCGGAGGTTAGAATGTCTAAACTGGAGGACACGGTGCCTCATCCCAGGCTCTTTAAGCGGTAGCCAGGATAAACTCTTATCCTCTAATCG
>JASFTV010000223.1:0-6023 GCA_050050615.1 Desulfobacteraceae bacterium | reverse complement strand
ATAATGATACCGCCCAGAATTGCACCCCCTATGCTGTCAAGGCCGCCTAAAATGACCACTGGGAAAACTTTAAGCCCTATGCCACTCAAGTTATGCACATTCACGCCGTTGATGATGCCCAAAACAATCCCGCTCATAGCTGCAACGATAAAAGCGATGGCCCAGGACAATGCAAAAACCCTTCTTACATGAACGCCTAAGGAGAGGGCAGCGGGCTGATTATCGGCCACAGATCTCATGTAGATGCCCTGGGAGGAGTATTTGAAGAAAAGACCGAAGACGATGAGAAAAAGAATGCCGATGATTAATGTAGCCACGTTCACCGAGGGAATGAAAATGCCGCCCACCTCCACGGAAAGACCTTCAGGCAAGAAACGTCGATAGCTGTGAATGTCTCCCCCAAAGGCAAATAACAACAAGCCCTTGAACATAATGCCCAATCCAAGGGTCATCATAATGACTTCGATCAGGCTCTCCCCGATCAAAGGCCTCAGAAAAAGGCGCTCCACAGCAAAACCCAGCGCAAAAGTTCCTCCCAAAGTTATGGCGAAGGCGACCACAATGGGCAAATTGGCCCATGAAGAGAGTACAAGAAATATGAAGGCACCGATGGCGAGAAGTTCACCATGGGCAAGATTGAGTACACTGCTCGACTTGAAGATCATGACGAAACCGAGAGCAGACAGGGCGTAGAGCAGGCCGAGCGATATGCCGTTCACCAGGAGTTGAAGAAAGAATTCCATGACGGAATGAGCCTCCTTACCCCAACCTGCACCCCCCTTCAAGTTGGAGGATTTAGGAGGGGTTGATATAAGAACCCTACTGTAAAGACTTGGCGAAACTATTCACGAAACCCATCGTATTCCCTACTAGATCGCTCCCTCCGATTTCGCGGGGGTCGAGATAACAGAAAAACACCTTTTTTGCAGGCTGATCAAAAACGTCCAGATGTAAGGCACCCGAAATTCCGAGGAGTGAGTCATACATAGAAGTACGGCGCAACGTCGAGGAATGAGGGTAACGCCGCAGATGGACGTTTTTCATCAGCCTGCTAAACCGTCAATATTTTTACTGTCGTCTCAATGGTGCCCACGTGTCCGTCCCTGTATCGCACCTGACCTGTAACCGACAACTCGGTCTTTCCAGCATACATGGCATCAATGAGGTCTTGATATTGCTGGAAAACGAATTTTCGCCTTACTTTGCCCGTCCGCGTGAGTTCCTCGTCATCCGCATCCAGCAATTTATAGAGCAGAATGATCTTAACGAGCTGCATCGGTTTGGGAAGCTGCTGATTGACATCACGAACCTCCCCCTTAATCAAGTCCTCTACAGCCGGCTGCTGGGAAAGGTCGCTATAGGTGGTATACGGTATCTTTCTATCTTCCGCCCAGTTTCCCACGTTCCCGAATTCAATATTGATGAAAGCGGTGAGATAGGGCTGTCCTTCCCCCCAAATCACAGCTTCTTTGATATAAGGACTGAATTTGAGCCTTGTCTCGATAAAGTCGGGGGAAAAGGCCTCGCCCTCCTGGGTTCGCATGATATCCTCTTTTCGACCGATGATGAGAAGGTGCCCATCATCGTCCAGGTAACCCGCGTCTCCCGTGTGAAACCAACCCTCTTTCAGCGTCTCGGCTGTAGCCTCGGGATTCTCGTAGTAGCCCACAAAATTGGATTTGCTGGATACCAGGACCTCCTGATCTTCCGCAATTTTGATCTCTGTTCTGGGGAGGGGTCTGCCAACCGTTTCAGGCTTGACCTCGTCATCCGGTTGTACTTGAAAGATGCCGCCAGCCTCTGTGAGGCCATAGCACTGTTTTAGATTTATCCCGTTCGCCCTGAAAAACCGAATCACGTCCGGACTGATGGGGTGTCCGCCCGTATATGCCGCGCGAAATCCAAGGCAACCTACCCGATCCATGAGCGGTCGGGAAACAAGCTGCATAGCCAGCCGCCTAAGAAATCTGAGTCTGCCGGGTACAGGCTGACCCTGGGATTCCAGGTCGACCACCTTGCCGCCTATTTTTTGAGACCAGTGGTAAAGAGCCCGCTTGATGAATCCGGAATCGCTGATCTTGACCCTGATTTTCGAAGCAAGTTCCTCCCAGAATCTGGAAGATGTCACAATAACCGTTGGCCCGATCTCCCTGAAATCCTCTACAGCAGTTTCAAAGGTTTCAGGAAAGTTCATGGCCATGCCGCCGGACAGCGTAATCCCGACGCCCCAGAGCTGGTCAACAATCCAGGCGGTCGGGGTAATGGAGATCCAGTTGTCCCCAATGCCTATAGGCGCGGATTCCAACCACTTGCGCGCCATTTCATTAAAGTTTTCGTGGCTCAGCATGACCAGCTTGGGCAGCCCCGTCGTACCGGATGTCATCAACATCAGGGCGACATCGTCAGGCTTTCCTTCCTGAAGCGCCTTCCCATAAAGCTCGGGCTGCTCATTGTCCAGTGCCTCACCCAACGCCAGGAGTTCGCCAAAGCTGATCAACCAAGGGTCGCCCCGGTAGTTTCTCATACCCGTAGGGTCGACATAAATAAGGCGACGGACATGGGAGATGTCATCACGGATTTCCAGGAGCTTGTCCACCTGCTCCTGATCCTGAGCAAAGACGTAAACCGCCTCGACACGGTTCAGGCCATATCCCAGTTCCTTGGCCACGGCTGAGGTGAACAGCGGTATGGTTATGCCGCCAGCAGACTGGACACCCAACTCAGCGAAGAGCCATTCCGGATGATTGTCCAAAATCAGTCCCACATTCTCCCCTCTTTTCAGCCCCAGGGATATCAGGCCAAGAGCAACACGTTTTGTATAATCGAAATAGTCCTCCCAGGTATATGTCTGCCAAATCCCATAGGCCTTTTCCCGGATGGCGATCTTTTCAGACCCCAGTCTCTCCGCTTGTCTGGAAAGGATTTGAGGGAAGGTGTACTTGTCCAGGGAAGACAAAGTCTCTTGGTCAATCCGGTCTATTTTGTGATCGTTTGCATTCATCTCACTGAAATGACCTTTTTGTCGTATTTCTAGTCAATGGTGGCGGTATCTCCAAGATAGGCTTTGATGACCTGGGGATGCTTTTGCACGAATTCAGGAGAACCTTCCGCGATTTTGACCCCGAAATCCAGCACCGCGACCCTCTTGGAGATGCTCATCACAACCGACATATCATGCTCCACCAGAACCATGGTCTGGTGCCAGGTTTCATTCAATTCTGTCAAAAAGCGGACCATATCCTCCTTTTCTTCAAGGGTCATGCCCGCAAAGGGCTCATCAAGGATCAAGAGCCTGGGTTCCAGAGATAGGGCGCGGCCCAACTCAACCCGCTTCCGCAGCCCGTAAGGCAGGGAACCCACAAGTTTCTTTCGGATCGATTGCATTTCGAGAAAGTCGATGAGCTCTTCGAGAACCTTTCGATGACGAACTTCTTCATCACGGACAGATCTCAGGAAAAGGGAGGCCCGTCCCACGTTGTAATGGCAGTGAACATGGCGGGCCAACAACATGTTGGACAAGACCGTCATGCCGGGAAAGAGCTCTATATTCTGGTAGGTCCTGCCGATGCCGAGCCTGGTGAGATGATGGGTGTGATGGTGGGTGATTTCCTCGTTATTAAAGAAGACCTGCCCTTCTTGAGGCCTGTAGTAGCCGGTAATGCAGTTTAACAGACTTGTCTTGCCGGCACCATTCGGCCCGATGACGGCAACCAGCTCTCCGGTGTCTACCGAAAGGTCAACATTGTTAATGGCTGTAATGCCTCCAAATCTTAAGGTCAGCCTTTTTACCTCCAGCTCAGCCCGCCTGTCCTCGGGCTGAGTGGAGGCAAAGATGCTGGGTTCACCACGAAAGGCTTTCATTCGCCTCTTTCCTCATTACTTCATGACCCTGACCTTCTCTTTTCCTGGGGCCCAGAAGCTGGAGAGAGGCTCGAAAGTCTGATCCTCATTGATCTTCACGATTCTTGCCCTCCATGAGGCACCGTGGTCCGTCTTTGTGTAAGTCACGTCAGGCAACAGACCGCCGAAATGCTCGTTGTCGAAGGTCTCCAACGCCTGGTTGATGGTTCCGCTGTCAATCCTCCCAGACTTCTCAAGAGCCCGCTGAAAGGCCCTCTCCATGATCATGGCGATGATCGTACCCTCCCAATAGGCTGTATCGAACTTCGACACGGTCCCATACCGGTCCCATTGCTCCTGGAGAAACTTAACACCGGGCGTCCCGTCCACAGGAAGACCGCCACAGAACTGCATGTGCATGCGATCACGAATGAGGCCTTTTCCTCGTTTAAAGAAGTCCGGATCCGTGGAGGTCCAGGTGCCGTAGAAGAGCCCATCGTAGTTCACCCGATCGGCCGCTTGAAGCGCCATAATGATGGCTGATGGAAGGCACTGCATAAAGACATATTCGGCGCCTGCATTTTTGAGACGCAACAGCTCCGTGTTGAGCTCTAGGGCCCTGGGTGAAAACTCCTCTATAGCGACAATCTCCACATTCAGTTTAGGGGCGGCCGCCTTGGCGGGGGCGTGGATGGACTTTCCGTAGGCATTGTTATAAGTGAGGAGCCCTACCTTGGGAGCTGCTGCCCCTTTGTGGATCGCCCGGATATATTCCAACACGGCGTAGCTGTCCATGTCGTAGGCACCGAATGGGAGAAACGCATATTCAACGGGTGGTTTGAGAATCCCTTGATAGGTCGAATAGTTAATGTTGACGACCTCATACTTTTGGCAGATGGGTTTTGCCATGATGCCCGAGCCGGCATCCCAGGTGGCAATCATATCCATCTTGTCCTCAGTACAGAACTTCTTGACGTACTTCACAGCCTCCGGGACCTTGTAGGCATGATCCACGATCGTCAGATCGATCTTGTTCCCGCCCACACCCCCTTTCACCTCATTCACGTAGCGGAAATATTCCTGGTGGGCTTTGGCATGGAACTGACCCCACGTAGAGGCCGGACCTGTCAGGTTAATCACCGCTCCTACTTTGATATCTTTGGCCCATCCCCCTGTGACCGTCCCGAGAGTTATGAATCCCACTGTGATGATTGAAACAATCAAAAGTCTGAATAACTTACACATGGTACCACCTCCTGTAGTTTATAGGTTACCAATCCCTTGACACCAATCATTGGACGTATGCGAAATTACGGAATCAAGTCCATTTTTGTGGAGTGATTGAGAATCTAACGAGGTCTGGTACGAGACGATCTCAAGAGTAGCCAGCCTTCCTTTGCTGCTGCCTTTGAATCTCGAATGAGGAACGATGTGAAGTGCCAGCCGCCGCCATTAGAATCAATAAATAGGATGATGTCAAGAAAAAACAGTGCATTTATAAGGCCTTCTGGCACATCAGGCCAGGTCACCCTACTTCCAAATGTCGTGTTTTTCAAGCTCTTCCTCAAATTCCTTGAAGAACTTATCTCTCTCTTTCCAGTCAGGGCCAAACCCTTTGTTGAAGTAATCGCCCAGTCTATCAAAGGGTTTTTACCATACCTGTTTCTTGCTGTCCATAACCACATCTTCAAGGAACGACCTGAGTTCGGTAATCTGCTCCCTGGGGATAGGGGATAACAGACATATTAAGTTCTTCCTCCACGCTATCAAGGACATCAGACTCATCATCGACCACCAGAATCATTTTCCCTTTCAAAGGACTTTCCGTACTCCATTGCCCACCTTCCATCCTTTCAGAATGATCCAGAAAAACACATTCACGACCGATCTCCCAGATCTCTGGTCCAACAATTAGCTGTACTTTGGCTCTGAAAAAGGGAGTTCCAGCTACGCACACATATCACAAAATGACATCGCACACAATCACACACATCATAAAGGACTAGATGGATACCAGTTGGTTTCAAACGGTCATTATTTCTACACCCCATTGCGAACGAATGTGAAGCAATCTCCACGTTGGAAAGCCCATCATTCTGTCATGTTACGACGAGATTGCTTCGTCCCCCGCATCAAGTGCGGGGTCCTCGCAATGACATTATGATAACGTTGATTTATGCAAC
>JASFTV010000222.1:0-6031 GCA_050050615.1 Desulfobacteraceae bacterium | reverse complement strand
GAGAGTGTCATGAAGGTGACCCGCCTCTTGGCTAACAACCCTAGGATTGTGAATCTTGAAGACGCCAAGGAGATTTACAAAGCAGCCCTTTGAGCCGATCATCCTAGCCTGGATAATTGATGAAAAATGTCGACATTTTTCAGCGCAAGCGCGAGCCGATTTCAATGCATCTACTGCGTTGCAGCGCATTTGTGGTGGAAAACCATAGCTTCATGCGTGCGCCTTGCATCTGCATCAAACTCAGCTCATGAATAATCCTGGCTAGATCAAGACACATCTGTTAATTTGGGGGAATACAATGAAGGGTTTTTTTAATCGGATCTTAAGTATCAATGTCTCTGAGAAAAGCTATAAGGTGGATCCCACTGACGATGCGGTTCTGGAAAGATACTTGGGTGGTAAGGGTCTAGCAACCTATCTTCTCTCCAAGAAAAACCCACCCGGTGTTGACCCGCTAAGCCCTGAAAATAACCTCATACTTGCCCTCGGCCCTGTGTCTGGCTCCACCATATGGGGGTCCTGCCGCCACGGGATTTACACCAAGTCCCCACAGACCGGTTTTTACTCTGAGTCCTATTCCGGGGGCACATTTGCTGACCACATGGCCAGATCAGGCTATGATGCCGTGGTTATTCAGGATGCTTCGCAGAGCCCCGTGTGGCTCGAAGTTTTTGAAGACGGTGTTCGATTTCATGCTGCAGACGAGTTATGGGGTTTGGATACCTATCAAACTGAGGACCGTGTTCGGCAGGTTCTCGCCGAAAAAAACCCCGATCACCCGAAGGCTGGTGTGAGCGTCATCGGCCCTGCTGGCGAGAATGGGGTTACTTTCTCCGTGGTGGAGAATGATTATTGGCGCTCCGCGGGTCGAACCGGGCCAGGTGCGGTGATGGGAAGCAAGCGCATCAAGGCTATCGCCTTTTGGGGTTCGCGGAAAAAAGAACTCGCAGATGAGAAGTTGGTGGGCGACTTCGCGAAGCAGCTTGCAAAGAAAGGAAAAGAGGATAAAGGGGCACATGCCTACAAGACCATGGGAACCCCTATGCTCGTCAAGATCGTGAATGAAGCAGGCGGTTTTCCCACCCGGTACTGGCAGAAGGGCTCTTACGAACCTTGGGAAAAGATCAGCGCCGACGCCCTTCATGAGCATTGCAAAGTGCAACCCCACGCCTGCTTGAAATGCTTTATGGCCTGCGGTAGGTTGAGCACCGTTAAAGAAGGAAGGCACACTGGGCTCAGGATTGAGGGTCCAGAGTATGAGACCATTTACGCCTTAGGGGGTCTGTGCGAGGTGGACAGTATCGAAGAAATCATGTACCTCAACGACTTGTGTGATAGACTGGGCATGGACACCATCTCAACGGGCAACCTGGTCGCTTTTGCCATAGAAGCTTCCAAACAGGGGCGCATTGATCTGAAAATCGATTACGGCGACGTCGATGCCATGGCTAAGCTCTTAGAAGATATCGCCTACCGTAGAGGTCCTGGCGACATACTGGCCAGAGGGATAAAAGAGACTGCAAAGGAATGGGGAATGGAGGACCAGGCTGTTCATGTAAAAGGTTTAGAGCCGGCCGGTTATGACCCGCGAGTATTAAAGGGAATGGGCTTGGCTTATGGGTCCTCCGACCGTGGCGCCTGTCACCTGCGAGCCACTTTCTATAAGCCGGAGCTGGCTGGGATGATCGATCCAGATCAGATTGAGGGCAAGGCGGCCGTATTTACCGAATGGGAGGATCGCCTCACCATCTTCGATACCCTTATCCTCTGCCGCTTTTACCGTGATCTTTATCAGTGGGAAGAACTGGCCACGATGATCGAAGGAACGACAGGGCTTAGACTGGACAAAGCGGGGATGCGTTCTATTGCAGCAAACGTAACAAACCAGACCCGATGGTTCAATATCCGAGAAGGTCTAAAACCTGAGGATGATCGTTTACCGAAACGTTTCTACCGAGATGCCCTGGAATCAGGTAAGGTCATTAGCGAAGATGAGATGAAAACCCTTTTAGATGAATACTATCGAAGCCGTGGTTGGAATGAGGCGGGGATACCACCAGAGCTTGAGTAGTCATTGACAATTTCTCCCGCCTTTATTGGGGGCAGTCAATAGGGTTGGGCCTGGGTAGGCGATGAGACGGACCCCTGTTCGTGGCGGGCTGTTTTGTTGTTGTGATCTCAGAACACGCCGGTCCACAGCCTGTTTTTCACAGGGAGTTTTGGTTGAAAGAGAAACGTGAACCTTTAAACAGGGAGGAGGTCTGAAATGGAAAAAAACAAAATAACGAGAAGAGATTTTATGAAGGCTGGCCTTCTAACAACCGCCGCCTCTGCTCTGGGCCCCCTGGCCTTCAAGCCAACAGGCGTTTGGGCAGCGACGCCCAAAGTCAAGGGCCCCATCAAGGTCGGTTATCAAGCAATTTCGTCAGGCACGCTGGCAGGCTACGGTGAGTTCCACAAAATGGGCGTTGACATGGCTGTCGAGGAAATCAACGCAGCAGGTGGGATCGCAGGGGCTAAGTTGGAGATAAATTTCAGGGATTCTACCCTCAAGGCACCCGTGGCCATTAAGAACGCCCGATATTTCGTGGACAGCTGGGGAGCGGATTTCCTGGCCGGCGTGGATTCATCCGGTCAATCGTTAGCCCTCGCCCCGGTGATGGCTGAACTGGATCGAATCCTGATCGTAACCCACGCTGCTACCGAGAAGCTTACGGAGCAGCAAGTTTACAAGAATGGCATAAAACAAATCTTCCGAATCTGTAGCCCCACTTATCAAGATGGTAACGCAGCTGCCTTTGTGGCGAAAGAGCTCCCGGTGAAAAGCTGGGCAACGATTAGCCCGAAATATGAGTACGGCTATACCTGCTGGAGGATGTTTAAGAACACCCTCGGCACGCTCAAACCAGGGACATCCTTTATCGCCGAATCGTGGGCACCCTTCGGCACAACCGACTTTAGAGCCCACATCAACACCATCTTGGATGCCAAACCCGAAGGCTTTTACTCTACAGAGTGGGCTGGTGAGCTCATCACTTTTGTGAAGCAAGCCAATCAGGCCGGCTTTTTCAACAAAATCAAGACGGCCATGTTCCCAGTGGGGGCAGCCATGGATGTGTTGGAAGGTCTGGGAGGGGAAATGCCCGATAATGTATGGATTTCCGGCCGCTATTTCTTCATGTACCCGGACAACAATAGAAACAACGAATGGGTGGCCCGGTTTAAGAAACGGTGGAATCATTACCCGGCTTATGTCTCAGAAACCGGTTACTCAGCCATGTTCGCTATCAAGAAGGCGGTTGAAGAGACTGGGTCCAAAGAGACAGCCAAGGTCATTCCGGCCCTTGAAGGCATGATGCTGGATTCGCCGGCTGGTTATCGGATCTTTAGGAAAGAAGACCATCAGGCGATGTATGATGTGCCATGGGGCCTGACCAAGTCTGATCCGAAGTATGCTTTTAAGGTGATGGGTAAACAGGTGGTCATCCCGGCCACGGAATGCTATAACCGCCCACCATTCGAGGGGCCGGGCACAAAGCCGCCCTTCTAAATGATATGATCCGGTCCGCTGGCCACGAGGATTGTGTATAGCCGATCAAACCTCTGCGGTGTCTCGTTTTCTATCAGACTTTCGATGATGCGGCCTAGATAAGAATGTGGAGGCTGTTCTGATGCTCCAGTCCATCGTGCATGTTTGTTTAGCCGGTTTATCAACTGGCATGTTCATCTGGCTTGTGGCCAGCGGACTCACCCTTATTTTTGGTGTGCTGGGGGTGCTCAATTTTGCGCATGGCAGCTTTTACATGCTGGGAGCCTACTTCTGCTATACCCTCCTTCGCTTCATGGGAGAGAATTTTTGGTTAGGGCTTCTCATTGGTCCTCTCTGTGTGTGCGCTTTCGGATTTGTCGTTGAAAGGTTCTTTATCCGCTATGTTTATCATCTCGCCTTACCTTACCAGCTTTTGTTGACTTTTGCCTTTGTTCTTCTTTTCGATGACATGGTCAAGGTCATCTGGGGAGCTGGCTCCATCGGCTCTCCGGTTGTGCCAGGTCTGTCCGGTTCAGTGCCCATTCTGGGAAGGAACTTTCCTGTGTACAGTCTTTTCATCATCTGTGTCGGCCCTCTCATCGCTTTGGGCATGTGGACCCTCCTGGAGAAGACCTGGTATGGCCGTATTATCCGTGCCGCCTCGTCTGACCGGGAGATGGCTTCAGCCATTGGCGTTCGGGTTCCTGCGCTTTACACCGCCGTGTTTGTCTTTGGGACCTGGCTGGGTGCCATTGGAGGGGGTCTGGCCGTGCCCTATGTGGGCCTTCTCACGCCTGGTATGGGAGAGGCGATTATCATAGACGCCTTTGTGGTCGCTGTCATCGGGGGAATGGGCAGCCTTAAGGGTGCCTTTCTGGGCGCCTTGCTCATTGGGCTTCTTTCCTCTTTTGGGACCCGTTTTATACCCACTTTCGACATGTTCTTAACCTTTATCCTCATGGCTGGCATCTTGCTCTGGCGGCCGCAGGGTCTATTTGGGGAGACCGCGTAGATGCATCGCTACTGGACATACGCGTTTGCAGGCCTGGTCACTGCAGTGCTGGTGGCTCTTGGTCTTTTCGCAGGCCGATTCGTCATCTATCTGGCCACGCGGGTTATGATTCTCTGCATTTTCGCAATGGGATATAACCTGCTTCTAGGACGCACAGGACTTCTCTCTTTCGGCCATGCCGCTTTCTATGCTGGAGGCGCTTATGGATTAGGACTTTTCTCCCTCCATGTTCATCCCCATCCCCTTGTAGGCATCGTTGTTGGGGTCGCTTCAGCCTGCATCATGGCCACGGTGATCGGATTCTTTTGCGTCCGCCACACCGAGATCTATTTTGCTATGCTGACCCTCGCCTTTGGGATGATGGTATTTTCCCTCATATGGAATTTGCGGAGTGTGACTGGCGGGGATGACGGTTTGGTGGGCATTATGAGGGCGCCCTTATCTCTAGGCATTGTCAGCATACCTTTGATCAAGGCAAATTACTATTATTTCCTTGTCCTTTTCTGTTTCCTTCTGAGTGTGGCCATCATTTATTTGATTCGACAATCCCCGTTTGGTCTGATCCTGTCCGGGATTCGTGAAAATGACCGTCGCATCGAGTTTGCAGGACTCTCCCTTAAGAATTATCGACTGGCCTCCTTCGTGATCTCTGGAACCTTTGCCGGATTGGCAGGAGCGCTCGGCACCCTTTTGGAGAGCAATACGGCTCCCTTCTCTGCCCACTGGAGCCACTCTGCCGAACCTGTCCTGGTTAGCCTCATTGGCGGCATCCAAACATTTGCCGGGCCTATGGTCGGTAGTCTCATTTTCGTGGTCCTGAGAGAGATCATCGAACGTTTTACCACAAACTGGATGCTCTGGTTCGGTATCATCCTTCTGACCATTATTATGGGGCTTAGGGGCGGTGTGGTCGGAACCCTGTCCGATTTGTGGAATAGAAAGACGCGCTTCACCGGGTGATTTGGAGGCAATGCATGAGCCCTCCCCTTTTGGAAATTCAGAGATTGAACAAAGCCTTTGGCCGGGTCGTGGCAGCCCATGATGTCAACCTGGTTATTGAAGCTGGGGTCCTCACTTCCATCATCGGCCCAAATGGGGCTGGAAAGTCCACCCTCATCAATCTGCTTTCCGGGTCTTTGAGCGCTGATTCCGGACAAATCTTTTTCGAGGGCAAGGATATCACCCACCTCCCTATTCACCGCCGAGTACGTCTAGGTTTATGCCGTTCCTTTCAGGTGGTCAATGTGTTCCCCGACCTCAGCGTTTTTGACAACATCCAAATACCTGTGCTGGCTGTCCGAAAACGAGCCCACCACCTATTCCATCCGGTGGTAAGGGAGAGTCATGCGCATCAAGAAGTGAGCGATATCTTGGTGCAGGTCGGGCTTGGCCCGGTGGCTCAAACTGTGGCCAGCGCTCTGTCCCATGGCGACCAGCGTCTCCTCGAGGTCGGAATTGCTTTAGCTGCAAGACCGAAGCTCTTGTTCCTC
>JASFTV010000221.1:0-6059 GCA_050050615.1 Desulfobacteraceae bacterium | reverse complement strand
TCCTCTTAACCTGTTCGTGCCGCCGAATCTTAGGCATAAACCGGGAGCCATCTTGAAAAGCTATCACTGCTCTCTATGACCGAACAACCATTGAATCTCACAGGAAAGCACGCTTTCTTTCCGCCATCCGGGTTATGAAAAGGGCTAAGACAAGTCTGCTTATCGGCATATCTTTTGCACTTAGCATACAATACGCGTCGCCAGCTCTGGGAGCAAATGCCTACCTCTCAGATATTGTCGTGACGAATACCAGGGACCACCTGCTCGTCTATTTTACAGTCAATAAGTGTTTCACCGTGGAGATGAACAAAGCCATCGAGAGCGGCCTAGACACAACCTTTACATTTTTCGTAAAGCTATATGAGAAGAGGGATAACTGGATGGACAGGAAGATCACGGACATAGAGGTCCGTCACAGCATAAAGTACGATAACCTCAAGAGGATTTACGAGGTGAGACTTTCAGAGGAGGATAATAAGGTGGTCACTGTGAGGAGCTTTGAGGAGGCAAAGAAACTGATGGCCGAGGTGGTGGCCCTCAAAGTGACATCCCTTCACAATCTGGAAAAGGGGAGCCGCTATCGACTCCGTATGATGGCTGAACTTGATAAGATAAAGTTACCATTTTACCTGCATTATGTTCTTTTCTTTGTTTCTTTGTGGGACTTTGAAACCGATTGGTATTCGGTCGACTTCCGTTATTAGATTATTATGAAACCGTATTTAGAAGCTCAACAACAGGATCTCAAAAGAAGGCGAAGAGAAAGGTACATCATAGCCTCTCTTATTCTCGTCATCTCTTTTCTGACCACCTATTTGGGTATTAATTTCTTTGATCTGGGGTTCGATCTTCCCATAGCAAACAGCATCCTCGTTTTTGCCCTTATCGATATCAATGTGATTCTGCTGCTACTTCTCCTCTTTTTGACCATGAGGAATTTGGTCAAACTCTTCTTTGAGAGGAAAAAGGGGATCATGGGGTCAAAACTAAGGACCAAGCTTGTTTTGGCCTTTGTTACATTGTCCTTGCTTCCCACAATCATCCTGTTCTTCGTCTCGGTTCAGTTCATTTCAACCTCCATTGAGTACTGGTTTAACCTTCCTGTGGAAAGATCTCTTAAGAATTCCCTGGAAGTTGGCCAGGGCTTTTACAGTAACATCACCGATAATCTCCTCACCCATGGTAATAGCCTGAGCAGACTTATAACCTACCATGGCTACACCCTCCTTTCGCGCAACGAGGAGGTTGATAAACTCATCACTGAGAAACGTACCCAATATCGTCTATCACGCATAAAGGTCTTCTCCAAAAGTATGCAGTTGCGAGCCCTCTCCCAGGACGAGAAGGTGGACTTGAGCCCGTTCAAAGAGCTCGGAGCGGATATTTTGAGAAAGAGCTTTGAGAAAGGCTCTGATAGTCAAGAAATCCAGACATCCCCCCACGGACAATTGCTCAGCGGCATTGTTCCCATATTTTCGAGAACGGAATCAAAGGCTGTGGTTGGCCTGATTGTTCTGCAGAAGTTCATACCCGGCGCCTTCGTCAATCGCTTGAATGCCATATCCAAAGGCCTCGAAGAATTCAAGCAGTTCAAGTTGTTAAAAAAGCCCATTAAGATCATCCATCTGATTACTCTCTCTATAGTGACCCTTCTGATCATCTTTTCTTCTGTATGGTTCGGGTTTTTTCTTTCTAAAGGCATCACTGTGCCCATTCAGGAATTGGCTGAGGGAACAAATCGCATTGCTTCAGGCGACTACGACTTCTCCATTGATCTTGAATCAAAGGATGAGGTTGGCGTTCTGGTCAATTCATTCAATAGAATGACCATGGATCTCAAAAACAGCAAAATGGAACTTGTAAGAAGCAATGTAGAACTTGAGCAGAGAAGGCTTTACATGGAGATTGTTCTCGCCAATGTGGCAGCAGGCGTGGTCTCTGCTGGCGCTGATGGAAGGATATTCACCATCAACAAATCCGCGGAAAGGATGCTTAATATAAAGGCTGACAACATCATCGGCAAGCATTACAAAGATGTCATAGCGAAGGATCATGTCAGGGTCATCAACGAGTTCTTCCGAGACAAGAATCTTTTCAGAAAAGGTTTCATGGAAAAGCAGATCAGGGTATCCGTCAAAGACAAGACCCTGGTTCTATTGGTTTCCCTCAATGTTCTGCGCGATGACCGGGGCAGGTATCTCGGTCTGGTAGCTGTTTTTGAGGATCTGACCGAGATCGAGAGGGCCCAAAGGATGGCTGCGTGGCGGGAGGTGGCAAGGCGCATTGCCCATGAAGTTAAGAATCCCCTGACTCCTATACAGCTCTCTGCCCAAAGACTTAAAAAGAGATACGGGGCCAAAATAGGCCGAGGGGATGGTAAGGTCTTTGAGGAATGCACCAACATGATCATTGATCAGGTGGAGGGATTGAAGCGTCTTGTGAACGAATTCTCCAGTTACGCCCGCATGCCTGCGTCCAATCCGACGCCCAACAATATCAAACAGATCATAGAAGAATCGGTGAGTTTGTACAGGGAGGCCGAAAAAGATACAAAACTGGTCTTTCATGATACCGTTGAGGTGCCCGAGTTTAATGTGGACAGGGAACAGATGAAAAGAGTGATGATTAATCTTTTAGACAATGCCATGGATGCGATCGATGGAAATGGAGAGATCAGCATCGATCTTTCCTATGATCGAGAGGAGCAGATGGTTAGAATTGAGGTGGCCGATGACGGCAAAGGGATCCCCTCTGAGCACAAGGAGCGGCTTTTCGAGCCCTATTTCTCAACTAAAAAGCAAGGCACCGGTCTTGGACTTGCAATCGTGAGTACGATTATAAGCGATCATAACGGGTCCATAAGAGTTCAAGATAGAAAGCCCCGTGGGACCCGATTTATCATCGAGCTTCCCGTGAAGGTTTGATAGGTGTTCTTGTTTCTCTACCATTTGGCGTGGACCCTCGTTGTCATTCCTCTCCTTCCTTTCATTCCCCTAATCAGACATCAACGTTTGTTAAAGAGATTGGGCAAAGACGTACACGCTGTCTCTACCCATAATGAGACCATATGGGTACATGCCCTCTCGGTCGGAGAAGTCATCTCTGCCATTCCTCTCGTAAGAGCACTAAAAGAGAACCATCCCTCTCACGATATTGTTTTTTCTGTAACAACCTCCCAAGGGATGGAAATTGCTCGCAAGGAATTAGAACGGGAAGTCAAAGCGGTGATCACCCTGCCCTTGGATTTTTGGTGGTCCATAAGAAGAACCGCCAGCCGTATCAGGCCCAAGTTTTTTATTGTTGTTGAAACCGACCTATGGCCAGGCCTCCTTCACCATTTGAGTAAGAAAGGCGTTAAGGCGGTCCTGGTTAACGGACGAATTTCTCCCAGGACTTTGCGAGCCTATGAAAGATATTCCTTTTTTGTGAGGAGGATGTTTCGCCCAGTGGAGCAATGCCTGATGCAAACCGATCTTGACACGAGAAGGCTTCTCAAGGTTGGGATTGAGCCAAGTAAAGTGAAAACCGTGGGTAATGTTAAATTCGACCGACATTGGCTGGGCATGGACGAAAAAGAGTACAACAATTTGCTGGATATCCTGAATCTCAAATCCGAAGACTGGATCTGGGTAGCCGGCAGCACGCATCAAGGAGAGGAAGAGATCATTCTGGATGTTTTTGTAAGGCTTCTTTCGCTCTTCCCGAAGCTTCGCCTGATCATTGCGCCAAGGAGATTGGAGCGGGCTGAGGATATTTACAGAGTGAGTCAGAGCAGGGGCTTAAGAACCATACTAAAGACCAACCTCACCGAAGAAAGGGGGCCGTACAATGTCCTCGTTTTGAACACCATGGGAGAGCTTGGCAGGATCTATGGCATTGGAAAAATAAGCTTTGTCGGCGGCAGCCTGGTCCCCACAGGAGGCCACAATCTGCTGGAACCGGCGAGCTTCGGCTGCCCCGTTCTCTTTGGCCCCCACACGCATAATTTTGTTGCCATGGCTGAGCTCTTGATTGAGGCAGGCGGAGGAAAGAGGGTTGAAAATTCAGAAGATCTTTTCAGGACCCTAAAAGAGCTTTTATCTGATTCAGAGGAAATCACTCTGATGGGACAGAAAGCCAAGAAATTTGTTGAGATGAACAGGGGTGCTCTGGATCGGGTCATGGAGCACGTTGGAAGGTATCTCTAATGAGCGCATGGACCTCCTTGAAATGACCAGGCCGGGAGCCTCCGTATTGAAGAAATGGCATCATCACTCCCTTGCCCTTAATCCCTTGTATCTTCTGAATAGCTCTGCGGTGAAAATGGGAATCGGGAAACGGACTGGGAACGGCTGACACGCTAGCTTTCAGGTTCGCTGATTATTACTTTATTGATAGCTTCCACGATTCTTTCAGGAGAATAAGGCGACTCTTTGATATACATTTCTGCATCCTTCAAAATTCGATCCAGCTCATTCCACTGCCTGTATTTCTTGAATTTGTCTTCTCTCTCAATACCTATCGCTTCTGCCAGCAGTGTGATGTAGTTAACGACCGAAAAGCGATATTTCGGCTCCTCCCCTACAAATACATGATGACAGAAATGACAGACATCGATCAATACCTCTGCATTTGTCGCAGACGCCTCTCTTAGACGATCATCCCGCACCGCTTCCAGGCCTTTTGGAAAAAAGGCGATCGCCCCGCTGCCGCAGCAGGCGGTATCTTTCCCATGACGAACCATCTCAGAGAGTTGGACGCCGGGTATCTTTCGGAGGACCTCTCTTGGCCCTGAGGCATCAACCCCTGTAAAGGCGGACTTGCAGGCTTCGTGAAGCGTGACCCTTTTTTGAATATCTTTCTTTAAGTCTAACTTATCCATATTTTCTGAAAGAAACTGCGGAAAAGAGATGACCTGAAAGGGGAGGTCATTTAAGATAGAAGCGGTTTTGACGAAGCGGCAGTGGCAGGTCGGGCACCAGAAAATGACCGTATCCGGATGATATGAAGACAGTATATGAATGAGTGCCTTTGATGTTTGATCTCCTCGTTCAATAGACCCCGAAAATAGGTGGACATCCCCGCAACAAAAGTCCAGACCGGGCACAAAAGCATAGTCTTCAGTAATGAGGCTAAGAACATCTAAAGCATTAAGGATTTTTTCAGGCTGAAAATATACGTTACAACCCGGGAAGAAAACATACCCGGCCCTATCTCGATCAGACGGCTCAGAGATTTTTCTGTAGTCTTCAGGAGAAACCTGAATGCTGGCAAGAACCCGTTGGGCAGATGTCTCATGGTTTGGATCATCGTAAGATGTCTCAATGATATTGTTGCGGTTGTATTCCCATTTAATCATCTCATTGACAAAAAGCGGATTCAATCCTTCAGGGCAGCAATTGTCCACACATTTGAAACACTCCATGCATGAAAAGGCTCTTTGAAAGACGATCTCGTCTGTTTCACCATGCTCGAAAAACGCCTTAACCTTTTTCTGAATATCTTTGGCTGAAGCCTTTCTCAGTTCGGTGTGTTCAATAATGGGGCAATTCTTTGCACAGAAACCACATGCCTTGCAGTTCTCTATGACCCGCTGTCTCTGTTGATCAAAATATCCGGTAAGACTTCTTTCCAATAAGCACCTTAATCACAGATAGCTTGTTTTCAGCCCCCGCTCGCGCTCATGTCGCTCAACGGCAAGATTGATCAAGCGATCGATGAGCTGGCTGTATGGAATGCCGCTAGCTTCCCAGAGCTTCGGATACATGCTGATACGGGTAAATCCTGGGATCGTATTAATCTCGTTTATGATAATCTCATCATCCGCTCTTAGAAACAAGTCCACCCGGGCCATACCTTCACAGCAGAGCGCTTGAAAAGCTTGAATCGCTAAATCCTGGATTTTGGTCACCAGATCCTCCGGCAATTTGGCCGGAATTTCAAGGAGGGCTCCGTTCTCATCAATGTATTTTGCTTCATAGGAATAGAACTCGTGTTGGGGAAGGATTTCACCTGGAACCGACGCGATCGGGTTTTCGTTTCCCAAAATCGAACATTCGATTTCCCTTCCTTCGATAAAC
>JASFTV010000220.1:0-6064 GCA_050050615.1 Desulfobacteraceae bacterium | reverse complement strand
TCCTCGTCAGTGAAAGCGGCCCTGCTCACGAAAAGGTATTCAGGGTGGCCTTACACCTGAACGGAAAGGTTATGGCCGAGGCCGAAGGAAGAAGCAAAAAAGAGGCGGAGCAGAGAGCGGCAAGGGAGGCTTTTTTTTGTTTGAGCGAAGAGCGAAAAGACCTCTGATTGTTCCTATATTTATCCCCAACCAAGGTTGTCCCCATCGGTGTATCTTCTGCGAGCAGGAAAAGATCACCGCCCAAAATGACCAGCCCCTAGACGCGTCAGCGGTAAAAAACATTCTTGATCTGGCCATGCAATCACCGAGATATCATATTGAGAGGAACCCAGAAGTCGCCTTTTATGGGGGAACGTTTACAAGTCTTCCGTTAATCAAGATGAAAGCATTGTTAAAGGCGGTAGCGCCTTACCTGCAGGAGGGATTTTTCAAATCCGTAAGGATATCCACCCGACCAGATGCAATCGATAACGAAAAGCTTGAGCTGTTGCGTCAATTCGGCGTGACCACGGTTGAGTTGGGCGCCCAATCCATGGATGACGAGGTCTTGGAGCTTACGAGAAGAGGGCATAGGGCCGCACACACGATCAAATCAACTCACCTGTTGAGAGAGCACGGTTTCAAGGTGGGTCTCCAACTGATGCCAGGTCTTCCCGGAGACACGGAAGAAAAATTCATGAACACCGTGGAAGAGGTGATAACCCTTCGCCCCGACATGGTGAGGCTTTACCCGACAGTGGTCATCCGCGGTACAGCCCTGGCCAGGTGGTACCGGGAGAAAAGATATCGCCCTTTGCGAATTGAAGAGGCGGCCAAAATATGCCGTGAGAGCTGTATCCGCCTGGAAGACGATGGGATTCCTGTGATCAGGATAGGGTTGATGTCCTCCCCATCCCTCCTGATGAAAGGCCAGATCGTGGCGGGTCCCTGGCACCAAGCTTTCGGGTTTCTGGTCCGTTCAGAGATCTATCACAAAAAGATTGAACCCTTTCTTCCGAAACCGGGTGAAGCCAAAGGAATCAGACTTCGGGTGCCCCAAAGGGAGATTCCCCTCTTGAGGGGGTATAGAAACTCTGGACTGCGTCTCATCCAGCACAGGACTGGGGCAAGAGTGTTGGCTGTATCCCCAGATGAGTCACTCTCGTTCGGTGAGATCGGGATCGAAAAAGCATGATGTTCCTGTCGGGATTTATTGCCATCGTAGGACCTCCTAATGTGGGTAAATCAACCCTTTTGAACCGCTTGCTCGGCACAAAGGTGACCATTGTTTCTCCAAAGCCTCAAACCACTCGAAACCGTATTCTTGGCATTTATCACGGAGACGGATATCAGATGGTCTTTATGGATACCCCGGGTATTCACCAGACGCGGACTGCTCTGCACGAGAGCATGGTCGCCTCTGCAGAAGCGGCTTTTAAGGAGGTGGATATCATAGCGGTCATGATAGAGATGCCTCATCCTGAAGGCCCTGATGTTTCATTGATTCTAAGTCACCTGAAGAGGGCGAAAAAACCCTCTGTCCTCATTATCAACAAAATTGATACACGCCCCAAGGAGGAACTTTTACCCATTATGGCCGCTTACGGGCAGCGCTACCCTTTTCATGCCGTTGTTCCCATATCGGCATTGGAGGGGGACGGCATCGGGGTTCTCGTCGAAGAACTGAGATCGATGCTGAAACCGGGCCCGATGTTTTTCCCCCCTGATATCAAAACGGATCAGTCGGAATCCTTTTTGGTCTCCGAGATCATAAGGGAGAAGATATTTTTCCATACCAAGCGGGAACTGCCATACGCTTCTGTCGTGACCGTTGAATCCATGGAAGAGGTGGCTGGCAAGGATCTTCTTTCCATCTCTGCCAGGATTCACGTGGAGTCGAAATCACAAAAGAAAATCCTTATCGGCCATGCAGGAAAGATGATCAAGGCCATCGGCCGTTCATCAAGGCTGGAACTCGAGAAGATCTTTGGGACGCAGGTTTTTTTGGATCTTTTGGTCCGTGTGGAAAAAAAGTGGAGTCATGATCCCAGGGCATTGCGGAGGCTGGGGTATTAGCAAAAAAACCAACCTCGGGAGTGGAGGTTGGTTTTTTCTTTAGGAGGAAAGAGTTTTATCTCTTTCATTTACCAACAAGCAAGATTCTTGCCAAAAAACGGATGGTCTCGCCAAAAATAGGCAACCTATTGATTCAACTGACTTATTCTTAAAACAAAAAGACTAAACCCGTGCTTGTCTTTCCCCCAAGGTACAAATTTTTGTACCGAAAAATGCCAAAATACGCCTCTTCAGTTGTAACTCATCGAATTTAAAGAGCTATTTATGGTACAAAAATTTGGCCTTTTACAAAAGAATGTTGTACTTCTTGATCTTGTGCTGAATAAGGCTTTTTGTAATGCCGAGCATTTCAGCCGCATGGGACTGAACATTGTTGGCGTGCTTCAAGGCCCTGAGAATTAGTTTCTCCTCGATATCTTCAAGGGTTGGCTGAAGCGCTGCATCAAGGGGTATGAACTCATCGACATTGATCTCTTGTGGCGTCTCTAAGAATTCAGGCGGCAAATCCTCTAGCTCTATGGAACCCCCCGAATTAAGAACCACGGCCCTTTCGATCACATTTTCCAGCTCCCTCACATTTCCCGGCCAGGGGTAACTGTAGAAGGCTTTCCAGGTTTCTGGAGAGAGTACAATCTTTTTCTTGCCTTCATCCTGTCTATATTTCTCGATGAAATGATTGGCCAGGAGTCTAATGTCCTCTTTTCGTTCCCGAAGGGGTGGAACCTCCATGTGAATCACATTGAGCCGGTAGAATAGATCCTCTCTGAAGGAACCACGGGCCACATCCTCTTTGAGGTTTCGGTTGGAAGCGGACAATACCCTTACGTCCACCTTGATCGTCTTGGTCCCCCCTACCCTTTCAAATTCCATCTCTTGGATCACCCTGAGGAGTTTCACCTGAAGGGATGGCGGCATCTCACCCACCTCGTCAAGAAAGAGGGTCCCCCCGTCTGCCAGCTCAAAGCGCCCCTTTTTCATCGAAATGGCGCCCGTAAAAGCGCCCTTTTCATGACCAAAAAGTTCGCTCTCCAGAAGGGTTTCTGTTAAGGCCCCGCAGTTTACGGATATGAAAGAACGTTCCTTTCTTGGACTGTCATAGTGTATCGCTTTGGCTATGAGTTCCTTTCCTGTCCCAGAAGGCCCCGTAATCAAAACGGATGCTTTGGATTGGGCCACTTTGGCTATAAGGTCATATATCTCGAGCATGGGCTTGCTCTTGCCGATAATATTTCCATGTTTGTAACGGTCAGAGAGCGCTTCGCTGAGGCGCCGATTTTCCTTTATGAGACGGTAATTTTCGAGCGCTTTCTTGACGGTCAATTTGAGCTCCTCATTCTGGAAGGGCTTGGTGATATAGTCGTAGGCCTGCTTTTTCATGGCCTCCACCGCCATCTCAATGGTCCCATAGGCTGTCATCATGATGACCGGAACATCAGGCTTTATTTTTCTAGAGGCTTCCAAGAGCTCCATGCCGTTCATACCAGGCATTTTCATATCCGTGATCACCAGATCCAGATCTGACTCCTCGATCAGACGAAGAGCAGTTCGGGCGTTATCCGCCGTAACAATCTCGTAACCCTCCGGGCCCAGTAGCGCTTCAAGAACCACTAGATAGTTTTTTTCATCATCCACAATAAGGATTGTGTCCATGAGAAATGAGCTCCATGTTATGTTTGAACGGAATTATCCCTTTCTCGGCAACTGGATCTTGACCTTCGTGCCCTTACCTTCTTTGCTTTTTATGGCAATGGATCCTTTGTGACCCTCGATGATTTTTCCGACAATGGGTAGACCGAGCCCGGTTCCCTTCTCCTTTGTGGTGAAAAAGGGATTAAATATCTTTTTCAGGTTTTTACGGTTGATCCCAGCGCCTGAATCTTCGATCTCCATAACATACTGATCTTTTTCTTCTTCCACTCGGATACGGATCGTCCCGCCATCATGGATGGACTGGATGGCATTTAGAAAAACGTTCAAGAAGGCCCGGTACAGGAGGTCCTGATCAGCGCTTAACTTCAAGGATCTGCCATCCATGTTGTGATGGACCTGGATCTCCTTTTTTTCCAGTTCAGGCTGCAGGAATGTAAGATTCTTTTGGATAATTTGCACAAGATCGCACTTGTTGAACTTTGGGACTTGAGGACGGGCGAAATCGAGAAATTCGGTGACGATCCCATTGAGGCGGTTGGACTCCTCGTTTATCACTTCGGAAAGCTTTCTATGGGTTTCACTCGCATCAGGCATGGAGCTGAGCAGTTCGGCGGTACTTCGGATAATTCCGAGAGGGTTCTTGATCTCATGGGAAACGCCAGCCACCATCTCGCCCAGGGCAGCCAAGCGCTCAGCTTGGTGCAGTTGCTCTTTGAGCTCTAACTGTTCTTTTGCCCTTTGCTCGATAATCTGCTCCGCCTTGTGCACGATGAGTAGCAGGGCCAGAAAGATAAGTCCCATAATGAGGATGGAAAGGACGAATATGAGATACTGGAACTTGACGATGGACTGGTATTCCCGGCTCACATCTTGGATCAATTCAAAAATTCCCGCAACATACCCCTGCCCGCTAAATGGGTCTACCGCCCTGAAGGGGATATAGGTCCTGATCTTCTTTTGACCTCCAAGGATCTCTATGCCGAGTCCCCAAAGGTCATACCTACTTGATGTGATCGAGGAGAACCTTTCCCCTTGAACCGCCTCTTTGTATCCTATGGTCTCTTTTGTTTCATGGCCTATAAGGGTCGGATCGGTGCTGTAAGCGATGACCCCCTGGTTTATGGCATGTATATTGACCAGGTCCACTCTAAAACCATGAATGGTGTTTCGGACAACCTGGTCCATCAATTCATATTGCTCTTTTTCCCTCAGTTTGATGGCTCCGAATCGGCTGGTGACTGGGAGCACAAAGCTCCTGAAAACTTGGTGATTCAAGTTCTCACCCACAAGAAGGGCCGAGTTTTCATAGTTCTCTAAAAGCGTCTCTTTCGCCTTTTGGGATATGACCACGGAGAAGGGAAAGCTGAAAATGACCAGAACGAGAAAGCTGGCCAGGGCAAAATACTTAACCAACTGAAACTGCTTGCCCTCCGGTCTTACGCTTTGAGCATCGGGTACCATTGGATTAAGTTAATAACCTGCAAAAAAGTCCCTTTTTCTTAAAAAATCAATGTGATCATCTAAATACAATGGCTATAATATACCACCAATGTTGAAGAGGGCAAACCCTAAGTTGTTGTTTGACTTCAAAAAGGAGCAAACGTAAAAGTGAAAGGTCGTTTTCAAGGATTGCGCGGTTGACTATGAATCATCGCGATTTACAAAATCTCCCCTACATGCTCTACGCCGACAGCAAAGGCCAAGTATATGATCATCCCTATTTCAGGATGGTCGGGTTTTCAGGTGATGCGCCCCATGGGCTCGGAGGAGAGGATCTGATCCAGGTGCCGGAATTCAGCAAGCTTTTTTTCATCCCTGACTGTCCGCCTGTTGGACTGGATCCTTTGACAGAAGAGCACAGAATTGTCCCAGAAATTGAGATCGGAGGCGTCCTCACCAAATGCTACGGGGTCGCCGCCTTTCTGGAGCCCGGATTGGTGCGCAGCCACCTCCCCGCGGTGGACTATGGGTCAAAATCTTATGTCCTTCCCATGTGGGCCTATACAGCCGTAGGGTTTAAGGAGGATAGGTATTGGGCTGCCGGATTCCGAGTTGAGTACAACCACAAGTGGGACCCGCGCAACTATGATGACACAGAACTGGTGCCGGCCATTAAGAGTTATCAAAGACGGCACCCGAGTGGACCCCTTCTACAGCATCTCATCAGGTGCGCAACCCATAACCATTGCTTCGCCGCAAAAAATCTCTTTCTTGAGAGATGGGAAGCCCCCTTGCCTGTGAGCCAGGGATGCAATGCTGCCTGTTTGGGGTGTCTTTCGTTGCAGACGGATCCATCCCGCCAAGCCTCCCATGAGAGGATTTCCTTCAAACCCAGTAAACAGGAGATTGTCTCCATAGC
>JASFTV010000219.1:0-6066 GCA_050050615.1 Desulfobacteraceae bacterium | reverse complement strand
TGCCCTGAAGGATGTTATGCTTGCACTGAGATATGCCCCTCTGGTGCCCTGCACCTCGAAAATGGACAGGTTAGACTGGATGAGTCCTGGTGCATGTTTTGCGGTGCATGCCAAAATGTGTGTCCCGGAGACAAAGTCCTAGAGATCAGGCTGGAGAAAATACGGCATGAGCCGAACCGTTCGCAGCTTTGGGTTGAGACAGAAGGAAAGCTCGTCTCAAAGGCGAGGAAAGGGCGGCTTAGGGAAGAAATAGCTTCTCTCAAGAGAAAGAGAGCGTTTCGAACACGTATTGATTGATAGAGGGAAAACCAGTGGTCAAGAAAAAAATTCTTATATCAGATCGTCATCGGTGTATCGGTTGTCGAATCTGCGAAATGGTGTGTTCAGGGACCAGGGAGGGCATATTTGACCCGCGTGCATCCAGGATTCGCGTTCTAGAAATAGAGGATGGAAGCTCAAAAGCCTATACCTGTGTGCAATGCGAGGGAGATCCAGCCTGCATCCTCTCCTGTCCTTGTCATGCCCTGACAAGAGACCCTGAGACTATGGCCATAAAGATCAGCGAGAACAAATGCGATGGCTGTGGCAAATGTGTGGATGCCTGCCCCTACGGGGCGATTTCCATGGTCATGGGGATGGATAAAGAGAAAGTAATCGGCTGTGATCTTTGTCCAGACTGGGCTGAACCTCGCTGCGTGACATTTTGTCCCCCTGGAGCGCTGAGCTACAGCACCACTCTCCCCGTTCCCAAAAAGATAGCCAAAAGACAAATAAACATCAGCCTAAGCTGTAATAATTGCGGAGTATGCGTTTCAACGTGTTCCTCACAGATCCTACAGGTTAAAGACGGGTGGCTAGCACCTGAGGACCCCTCTAAGTGTCAGGTTTGTGAACACTGCGCTTCTAATTGTCCGATAAAGGCGATTAGAATAAACAGACGGAGTAAAATCCTATTTTAGAGAATGGACCGTGCAAGGAGAAGTGCTCGTTTTGACCTTTAAGGAGGGCAAGGGCGCCTCTTATGTTTACGGAGGCGGATAAGGACAGTCCCAGAAACAGGGAGCCGTTCTCTTGCTTTTGGGAAATCAGCGGGTCTAAAGCCGAGGTGGGGCTCCGATGGCGGTTCGACAAACGGAAAACGAGGCAGAATGAATCAAGTGGCTCAAAGGGATAGGAGAGTCGTTGCGCTGAACCGGCTGATATCAAATTGTAAGGGATGAAAGATTCTCGTGATCGACAACTAATAACCCGCAGGGGTGATATCCATGAGAACTTGGAAAACATGGGAGGAATTGCTCGCAGAACTTCAAGAAAAAGAAGGGCGGGCTAAGCTTGGCGGAGGCCATGAAAAGCAACAAGCTCAAAAGGCGATGGGCAAACTGCTTTGCTCTGAGCGTATAGATGCCTTAGTAGATCCAGGGTCGTTTGTAGAAGTCAACAAACTGGCCGAAACCCAGACCTTTGAGTTTGATATGCAGAAAAAAAAGATCCTCGGGGATGGGGTGATGACTGGTTTTGCGACCATCGAAGGCCGCCCCGTCTTCGTTTTTGCACAAGACGTAACTGTCTTTGGGGGATCAGCGGGGCGTGCACATGGAGAAAAAATCAATTACCTGCTCCGAATGGCCCGCAAGGTTGGAGCCCCCGTGATCGGTCTCTACGAATCCGCAGGTGGTCGGATTCAGGATGGCATGCAAAATGAATCGGGTTACGGGCGGATGTTTTACGAAAATACGCGCTGTTCTGGTGTGGTTCCCCAGATTGCTGCGATCATGGGTGCCTGCACGGGTGGAGGGGTTTATTCTCCAGCCATTATGGATTTCATTATTCAGGTTGAAAAAACTGCTCAGATGTTCATTACCGGACCTAAAGTGATTAAGGAGGTTACAGGAGCGGAGGTGACCTTTGAGGAATTGGGAGGTACCCGGGTTCACTCGCGGGAATCCGGGGTGGCCCATCTAGTGGCCAAAGATGATACCCAATGCCTAGGACTTATCCGAAAGCTGCTGTCATACCTTCCACAGAATAACAGGGAAGAACCGCCGGTGGTACCCAGTAAAGATGATCCATTCCGATCCAATGATATTCTTACAGAGATCGTGCCTGCAGAGCCCCAAATGACCTATGACATGCGGCTGGTGATTCAGGAAATTATGGACTGCTCGGAATTCTTCCAGATTCACCCCCTCTTTGCTCAGAACATCATTGTCGGCTTCGGCCGCCTGGATAGTCACGTGGTGGGGGTGGTGGCTAACCAGCCTCGCCATCTTGGCGGGACGATAGATATCAATGCGGCGGACAAAGCTACCCGGTTTATCCGTTTTTGTGATTGCTTCAATATTCCACTGGTCGTTTTGGCTGATGTGCCGGGTTACTTACCGGGCGTAGATCAGGAAAAGAAGGGGATCATAAGACACGGTGCCAAGATGCTCTATGCCTTTTCAGAAGCGACTGTGCCTAAACTTACCATTGTGCTCCGAAAATACTACGGTGGGGCCATCCCAGCCATGTGCTGTCATGAAACGGGCGCAGATTTACTACTAGCCTGGCCCACTGCGGAATTTGCCATGATGGGGGCAGAAGCCGCTGCGGCCATTCTGTACAAGAAAGAGATCGCAGATGCAGATGATCCGGAAAGGGTTCGTCAAGAAAAAATCAGAGAATATAAGGAAAATATTCTCTCACCCTATTACTCAGCATCAAAGCAATACATAGACGCCGTTATCAGGCCTGCAGACTCCCGCCGGTGGTTGATCCATGGATTAAGATTATTCAAGAACAAGCAGACAGAAGAAGTATCGTGGAAGAAGCACGGAAACATCCCTTTGTGAGCGACAATTCGATATGCCCGATCAATTTCTTATGTGCTAAGGCGTCTACTGTGCGATCAAAAAAATAGAGAAGGAGAGATAGGAATGCCTTTAATGACGGGAGAGCAGTACAAGGACAGCATCAAAGACATGAAGATCAATGTCTACGCATTTGGGAAGAAAATAGAAAATCAGCTGCAACATCCAATCACGGCTCCGGCTATTGAGGCGGTTGCCATGATCTATGATTTGGCCAACGATTCCGAGTATCAGGACAAGATTACCAGGGTGTCTCATCTGACCGGAGAGCAAGTCAATTTCTTTACTCATCTCTACCAGAATGGCGACGATTTCATAGAAAGGCTTGATCTTATGAGAGATCTGTCCAGACGTCATGGGATGTGCCACGGGGCACGTTGTGTTGCAGGAAATATCGCCAACGGTCTTGAATCGATTACCTACGAAATGGACGAAAAGCTGAGGACCAATTATTTGGGGAGGTTTAGGTCCTATTGGGAAAGGGTGCAGAGGGAAGACCTCGCTGTGGCGGGGTACATTACGGATTCCAAGGGTGATCGAAGCAAGAGGCCGGCGGAACAGTCCGACCCTGATGTCTATGTCCGGATCGTTGAAGAAAAGAAGGAGGGTATTGTGGTCAGGGGTTGTAAAGCCCTCATCTCCGGTGCTTCGATCGCCCACGAGGCCTTGATCATGCCTACACGTGGTCTTAGGGAAGATGAAAAATCTTATGCCGTCGCTTTTGCCATTCCCACAGACACCCCGGGGTTGACCCTTCTCCACCAGCTTCCAACCCCTGAATTCAGGCGTCTTACTCCCGGGGCTCAAGGCATGGATTTTGGAAATGAACGTTACGGTGTCTATAATGCCTGTCAAATCTTTTTCGATGATGTCTTTGTGCCCTGGGACCGCATTTTTATGTGCGGTGAAACAGAATTTACCGCCCCACTTGTTGGCCGGGTTTCACCGACATTCCGATGCGTCACCTCTGCCTGCAAGTGTGGTCATCGTGATCTTCTGTTAGGCGGTTCGGCCGTTATGGCCGAATACAACGGGGTCGCCAACGCTGGCCATATCAGGGAGAAGTTGTCGGAAATGAGTTATGAGAGCGAATTGTCCTATGGGTGCCTCTTGGGAGCGGCCCAAAGAGGCTTTGTTACAGCTTCGGGCAATTTTTTCCCAAATGCATTGTATGCTAACGTCGGCAAATATCAGGCAAGCAAGGCCTTATGGCATTGCGCTCGCATGGGTGTTGACATTTCCGGTGGATTGGTCATGAGCATGCATACCGAAAAGGATATGCAACACCCCGAAATAGGGCCTCTCATCAAGAAATACTTTCAGGCCAATCCAGGGGTGTCCACGGAAAACCGAATGAAGATGATGAGACTGATGGAATATTTGACAGGAATTGGCTGCATCCTGGTTGCTGAATCATCCCAGGGCGGGGCGCCAACAGCCGGCCAACAAATGGTCATCAATGCCGCGCTCAGAAAGCAATTGGAAGAGTACAAGCAACGCGTTCTGGAGTTGGCCGGTATCGGGAAATAACCCACGAGGTCATTCAACCCTGAATTTGACGGGCAGTATATCGAAGAAGGGCTGGTTTTCCGCTATGGGTTCGAAAATCATTGGTTTTCAAAAACCATGATTGGAACTTCTGCTTCGTGCTTGAACGATTTTTTCACTAGAATACCAAATTATGGAGGAATGCCGATATGGCAGGACCATTAGAAGGGATTAAAGTTCTGAGTTTCGGAAGGGTCCTCGCAGGACCTTATGCAGCGATGATGCTAGCTGATCTCGGTGCCGAGGTGATAAAGATTGAAAATTCAAAAAAGGGAGATCTGGCCCGTAATAACAGACCCTTTATCAAAAATATCAGTTCCTATTTTCTCAGCGTGAACCGGGGAAAGAGGAGTCTGAGCCTAAATCTAAGACACGAAAGAGCCGGGGAAATCATCAAGAGCCTCATCCCAAAGGTGGATATCCTTCTTGAGAACTTTCGTCCCGGCGTCATGAAGAAGATGGGGCTGGAATACGAAGTTGTTAAAGAACTCAATCCCCGCCTTATATATGTGTCAGTTTCCGGGTTTGGGCACTCTGGTCCTTATACCACTAAACCAGCCTTCGATATGGTTGCCCAGGCAGCGGGCGGGACCATAAGCATTACCGGCGAACCGGGCCGTCCTCCGGTACGTGTAGGGTTTTCCATAGGAGATATTGGGGCGTCTCTCTTTGCGATAAATGCAACACTGGCGGCACTCTACGAGCGGGAGCGCAGTGGAAAGGGCCAGCATATTGACGTCGCCATGGTGGACTCTCAAGTCGCGCTGTGCGAGAATGCATGTGCCCGATACTTTGCTACCGGGGAAATTCCCAAACCTCTGGGAGCAAGGCATCCCATTATGAGTCCCTTCCAGGTTTTTCCAACCAAAACCGATCCGATGGTCCTCATCGCTTTCAGGGATGAGGAATGGAAAAAGCTGTGTGAGGTCGTTGGACGGGAAGATTTGGCAGAAGACGAACGCTTTAAGGAAGTCGCAAAGCGACACCAAAACCATGCCATTTTGGAGCCGATTCTCATAGAGGTTTTCAAAAGCAAAACAAGAGACGAGTGGTTTTCACTTTTCGAGGAAACGGGTTTGATTTACGGACCGGTGAATAACATAGAACAAGTGGTCAATGATCCGCATATATTGGCGCGGGAGATGGTTTTAGAAGTGATCCATTCCCGTTTAGGGAGGTTGAAGGTTGTGGGAACACCCATGAAATTTTCCCGCACGTCATGCAGGATTGAGAAAGCCTCTCCTGATTTAGGGGAGCACACTGAGGAAATTCTGACGAGCGAGTTGAATCTTTCCCCGGATGAAATCGAGAAACTGAAGGAAGAGGGGGTTATCTGAAAAACAGCCAGCTGCCGAGGATTTCACCTCTCTGGCAATTTCATCAATCTTATGTGGAGAGATTTCCTTGGAACGCTGCTACGTATGCGGCCTCGAATCAGTTCTCCTGGGTCACAGGCGTATTGTTGTCCGTGGACGGGGGTTACCTCAGACTGTCAGTACGTAGTTCAAGCTAACGAACATCTAGTATTCTGTATCGCAAATAACTTGACATATTTCAATCGCGGCGGGGGGCCCGTCGGGGTTGGTCGTCCAGACCGCAACTATACGCTCAGCAGCCCCTTCAACGGCACCAAATTTTTGCCAGTCGCCCCGGAGCAGCTCCATACGAG
>JASFTV010000218.1:0-6108 GCA_050050615.1 Desulfobacteraceae bacterium | reverse complement strand
CTTTTTGTCAAAATCGTGCAACTCCCTTAAACCCTCGTGAAGCTCCCCGCGCCAAGGCGCGGGGCATCTTCACAACCGGAAAATGCGAGGCATTTTCCGGAATGCCGCCATCGGCGGCTTCAGAGCGAAATGGGTTAAACCCATTTCGCGTTTTAAAAACCGCGGGTGAAAGCATACTGTACCCTTACAAAAACGACGCGCCATTCACCCCCGCCCTTCCGGACGGGGCTCTCTGCCGCGGTTTTTGTAGTCAACCCATGCATACCGCTCACGCGGTGCCTGGATTTCGTTGTATCCACTGCTGAAAAAGTATATTTTTCGGAACTCGCAGTGTCCAATTTAGTGTACATCTTTAAACTGGGGGATATATGTCTTTTCCTAAACCCTCACCTTACCCTGACTTCCTTTGCTGGACAATTCATCCATAGTCCATTATAATTTATAGGTAATTTCGATTCATAGGCCAAAGTATTTTTTTGGCATGGTTTGTGCTGATCAAAAAACACATGTATGCACAAACGCTGATCGAGTTACGGCAAAAGATAGAGAGGTCATTTAAGATGAACAACAAAGACATCATAGGTACATACCTAGGTGGAGATACGGAGATTGAGGGGAATCTAAAATTTTATGGTACGATTAGGATAGATGGTCCTTTCAAGGGTGAGATATTGGGCCAGGGAACCCTTATTGTTGGTGAAGGGGCAGCACTCAAGTCTGATATTCATGTCTCCTGTGTCTTCATCAGTGGTGAGATTCGCGGCGATGTGACCGCCGATGAGAAGATCGAGATCTACGCACCCGGAAAGGTTTTTGGAAACATCCAAGCACCCAGCGTCGTGATCAATGAGGGGGCGATCATAGACGGAAATTGTGCAACGAATCAGGCAAAAGAGCCTGACGAAAGAAGGTTGACCGTTGTCAGTTCGGATAAATCAGCGGTTCATCTTTAGGGTTCTCTGTTAACCAGACCGTAGCAGTGCACGGCATCTGGGTTTGTCACCAGACTTGTCATAGAAAGAGGTTAAGGTTTTTTTCTTAACCTCTTTTCTTTTGTTGGGTTCATGCCGAGAATCGCCTCTGGTCTAAGATCACGATCCTAATTCACTTCCACGAACAATTTTTCTTGACTTGAGACGCCCTTTTTCGTTCGATTAATCCGTCTTTTTTCCTTTAGGTCACCGAATAAAACGTGCCCAAAATAAACCAAAATCTGGATTTTCCGACTTGTAGACGCCTGTTTTTGCACCATGCACGATGCTGCTCGAATTCAGGTTCCCGTGGTGACCTGAGCCAGAGAAACCAGTAAACCGTTTTTGGGAAAAAATGTTACCGAATAGGAGGCCGATGCCATGTTTGCATGGGAAAAATACCTGGATCAACAGAAGGATCAATTCCTTGATGAGTTGTTGGACTTTCTACGCATTCCGAGCATTTCAGGCCTGCCCGATCACATGCCCGATGTGCAGCGGGCAGCCGAATGGGTCGAGGCCCGGATGAAGGCGGCCGGTATCGAATCAGGCCGGATCATGCCTACAGGCGGGCACCCCGTTGTATACGGCGACTGGCTTCATGCCCCCGGAAAACCGACCGTATTGATTTACGGCCACTTCGATACACAGCCTGTTGACCCCTTGGATTTGTGGGACAACCCACCTTTTGAACCTATCATAAAGGACGGTTGCATCTACGCCCGGGGCGCAACGGATGACAAAGGCAATATGTTCATTCCAATCATCGTCGCCGAGGCATTGCTAAAAACTGAGGGGCGTTTACCGGTCAACCTCAAATTCCTCTTCGAGGGTCAAGAGGAGATCGGGAGTCCTCAGTTAACGGATCTCATTTGTTCCAACAGGGAACTTTTGGCCTGTGATCTGGTCTTAAGTGCCGACGGCGGCCAGTGGGATGAGGATCAGCCCGCCCTGGTCCTGGGCACGCGGGGACTCGCCCCGATATTCATTGACGTCCAGGGGCCGGAGCACGACCTCCACTCCGGCACTTACGGCGGAACGATCGGCAACCCGATTCATGGCCTGATTCAGATCCTGGACTCGATGCACGACCAGGATGGGCGAGTCACTGTCGAGGGTTTCTACGATGACGTTCGGTCACTGAGCGACGAAGAACGGACTCAGCTGGCCCGGGTGCCTTTTGACGAGGCCGAATACCTGAGCAAGATAGGTGCAACCAGCCTTTTCGGAGAGCCGGGATTCACCACCTATGAGCGGGCTGGGGCACGGCCAACCCTGGAACTAAACGGCGTTTACGGCGGTTTCCAAGGAGAAGGGCTAAAAACGGTTCTGCCCAGCACAGCGCATGCGAAGATTTCGTGCCGACTGGTCCCCGACCAGGATCCTTCCAAAATCGCCGATCTGATTCTCACCCATGTCCAAAAAGTAGCCCCGCCCGGGATTAAGGTGACGGCCACGAAGGGAGAGAGTGGAGGGATCCCGTATCTGGTCCCAGCCGCTCACCCAGGCATGCGTATCGCTGCATCGGTCCTTCAAGATCTTTACGGAAAGGAGGCCTACCAGATCCGCATGGGCGGAACCATCCCGGCAAACGCTCTCTTCCTTCAGTACCTAAAAGCCTATACCATTGTTTTCGCCTTCGGCCTTCCGGACGAGCGCCAGCACTCACCCAATGAGTTCTTCCGGCTGTCCGGCTACGAACGGGGTCAAAAGGCTTATGGAATGGTCCTGAATCGGCTGGGAGAGGCGTACGGGCAGGATTGAGCTATTTCCATTGACTTGGAGAGGTTTTTATAGTTCCCTGGTTTCAGTATTTTTCCTTCCACCTTCTTAACCTCCAACAAGGAGGTACTCCATGGAGATACCTCTCAAATTGTGCCCAGCTGAATCCTAGCGGAACTCGCCTATTCTGCTAGGACTCCCGATCATCTTGTTCAGAAAAGCCATTCCTATTAAACCCCCGGGAGAGTATGTAATGCTTAACAGGAAGGTTTCAAGACGTGCATTTTTGGCTATTTCAACGATTGCAGCCGCCTCCTTTGGATTAGACTGGAAAAGAATTGCATTATGCGCCGAAAAGATGGGTCAAACAGGCGATTATCCAACCGTGATCATCGGCTCGGGTCTTGGAGGTCTGTGCTGCGGGGCTTATCTGGCGAAACAGGGGATTCCGGTCACGGTATTAGAACAACGAGACAAAGTCGGAGGCTATGCAACCAGCTTCTCGCGGGGCAATGGAAAATTCACATTTGATGTGGCCTTACACGGAATGACAGCCAGAGATAATTCGACAGCCCGAATCCTTCAGGACCTTGGTGTGTTGAAAGAGTTGGAGTTCGCCGAACTTCCTGAAGTCTATCGACTGAATACCCCGGATATTGAAATCTCAGTGCCACAAAGGGATCCTGAGAAATACATACACATTTTGTCTGAGCACTTTCCTTCTGAGAAGGAAGGCATTCGAGGATTCATTGATGAAATCATAGGCATCGCCCAGGAGGGTGACAAATTACACCGGAGAGGGAAGTTCTCCAAGCTGACCTTCCCATTCAGATATCCGAAGCTGTACGGAGTGTTCAATCAGACATTGTCGGAATTTATGAACGGGTATACAAAGAACCTTGCCCTTCAAAACATCCTGGCTTCATTATGGGATTTTCATGGTCTACCACCATCTAAAGTATCGGGCCTCTATTATGCCGCGGCAAAGGGCGACTCTCTCAGAAACGGAACCTACTATGTTAAACCTCGGTCCCGTGACCTCAGCGGTGCACTTGCTGAGACTATAAAGCGCTCTGGAGGTCAGATTCTAACCCGTGCAGGGGCGGAGAGAATACAGGTGAAGAAAGGCGCAGTAACCGGGGTCGCTGTTACCGGTGGAAAAACCTTGCCAGCGCGTGCCGTTTTGTGCAATGCGAACGTGTTAGACGTATTCCAGAGAATGTTGCCCCAAGAGGCGGTACCCGAAGACTACTTAAGACAACTTGAGACATATAAACCAAGTCTTTCCACCTTTATCGTCTGGCTGGGGCTTAACCACGAAGTCAGAGGTAAAATAAAGGCCTGCGGCATTCAGTCCTTGTCAGGACAAGGACCAGAAGCAGATTATCAGGCCTGTCTTAGGGGTGAGGTCGAAAAAGTTCCTTATAGAATTAGCGTTTATGACAATATTTATGAAGGCTATTCGCAGCCTGGAACATCTACCCTGAGGATCCTCTGCCTGTCGGGTTATAAACCCTGGCGCAGGTTTGAAGCCGACTACCGGGCTGGGCGCAAAAAAGAATACTATAAGGAAAAAGCGAGGTGGGTCAGATGTCTGATTAGGAGGGCGGAGCAAATTCTGCCCGGGCTATCTGAGATGATCGAAATTGAGGTTGCTGCAACGCCATTAACGAACTGGCGGTTTACCCGGAATACTGAAGGAGCCATCTACGGCTTTGAACAATCTGTGGACAACGCCTACATAAAACGACTCGAACACAGAACCCCAATCAAAGGACTGTATCTCGCGAGCGCGTGGTGCCACCCAGGTGGGGGGTTTTCTGGAGTCCTCCTTTCAGGACAGATCGCCTTTCGAGAGATGATGGAAGATTGGGCATAAGGCCGGACGCATCCGCTTCCATCAATATCTGCACGAGATCATAGAGACTGTGCCTTTCTCTCTCCTCCCCTCAGCATGAGCCTCTTGCTCCTTATCAGAATTGGGGGTGTAAGAAAAATGCTAAAGCTTGGAAAAACCTACGATGAACTATATGACGCCTTTCATTGGGACATCCCGGAATTTTACAACATGGGTGTGGATATCTGTGACAAATGGGCTCACCAGCGATATCGCCTGGCCCTAATCTATGAGAATGAAAAAGGGGATGTTGAAAAATATACCTTCTGGGACCTAAGCAGGCTGTCCAACAGACTGGCCAATGGTTTGAAGGCTCATGGAATACGACGTGGAGACCGAGTGGGGATCATGTTGCCCCAATCACCAGAAACAGGAATCAGTCACATTGCCATCTACAAAATTGGGGCGATTGCAATCCCGCTCTTCACCCTTTTCGGTACCGAGGCCCTGGAATATCGCCTCTCCAACAGCGAAGCCAGAGCACTTGTCACCGATGAGGCCAACCTGCCAAAGGTCCTGGAGATATGGGAAAGGCTTCCCCATCTCAACGTGGTTGTTTTGACGAGAGGCGAAAAACGAGATGGGGTGCTCGACTTCTGGGAGCTCATAGAATGGGGATCGACAGATTTTCAACCTGTTCAAACCAGAGCCGAGGATCCAGCCTTTATCAGCTACACCTCGGGTACAACCGGGCCTCCTAAAGGCGCCCTGCATGCCCATCGGGTGTTGCTGGGACATATGCCGGGCATTGAGTTCCCCCATAATTTCTTCCCTAAAGAGGACGATCTTTTTTGGACACCAGCCGACTGGGCGTGGATGGGAGGATTCATGGACGCGCTCCTTCCCAGTTGGCATCATGGCATCCCGGTCGTTGCCCACAGGTTCAAAAAATTTGACCCGGAAGGGGCATTCCATCTCTTGGCCAAGCACGGCATTCGAAATGCATTCATGCCCCCAACAGCACTTAAAATGATGCGGCAGGTCAAACATCCTCGCAGCCGTTATGATTACCAAATGCGGTCCATCGGGAGCGGTGGGGAAGCTTTGGGTGAGGAACTACTCGATTGGGGCAGAGAAATCATGGGTTTGACCATCAACGAATTTTACGGCCAAACCGAGGTCAATCTGGTGGTGGGAACCTGTGCTGAAGTTATGGAAGCTAGGCCGGGTGCCATGGGAAAGCCAATACCCGGCCATAAGGTCGAGGTGGTCGATGGCTCAGGTACGCCGGTGCCTGCCGGCACCGTGGGAGAGGTTGCCATCAAAAGGCCTGATCCGGTCATGTGCCTGGAATACTGGAAAAACCCGGGAGCGACTCGCGAGCAGTTTATCGGGGACTGGTGGGTCACAGGAGATTTAGCCAAAAAAGACGAGGATGGCTACTTCTGGTTTGTTGGCCGAAAGGATGATGTGATCACAAGTGCAGGATATCGTATCGGACCTGCGGAGATTGAAGACTGCATCATGAAGCATTCCTCTGTAGCGACGGTTGCTGTTGTGGGGAGCCCGGATAAGGTC
>JASFTV010000217.1:0-6156 GCA_050050615.1 Desulfobacteraceae bacterium | reverse complement strand
CAATTTCGCAAGTCTCTCCTGGAGTTTCTCCCTGTCATAATCTGAGGTGGTCTCTTCGATTTGCGCCCTTATCTGCTTAACCCTTCCTTCGAGATCCTTCCGGCTACCACCGCCATCGACGATCGTTGTGTTGTCTTTATCTATGTTAATGGTCTTCGCAGTACCAAGATCGTTCAAGGTGACATTTTCCAGCTTCAATCCCAGATCCTCTGAAATAACCTTTCCACCGGTAAGAATAGCGATATCCTCCAGCATCGCTTTTCTTCTGTCACCGAAACCGGGAGCTTTGACCGCCGCGCAGTGCAGCGTGCCTCTCAGTTTGTTGACAACCAAGGTCGCCAGAGCTTCCCCTTCCACATCCTCTGCGACAATCAACAGGGGTTTCCCCATCTTGGCAATCTGCTCGAGAATGGGTATCAAGTCTTTCATGGTGCTGATCTTTTTCTCATTAAGCAAAATGTAGGGTTCGGCGAGCGTAACCTGCATTTTTTCAGGGTCGGTGACAAAATAGGGCGAAAGGTAGCCGCGATCAAATTGCATACCCTCGACGATCTCCAAGGTTGTCTCCATCCCCTTGGCTTCCTCTACCGTGATCACGCCTTCCTTGCCCACCTTGTTCATAGCCTCGGCGATAATATTCCCAATGGTTGCATCATTGTTGGCCGAAATGGTTCCCACCTGGGCAATCTCTTCTTGGTCCTTTGTTGGTTTGGAGATCTTCTTGAGCTCATCGACAGCAAGTTCCACAGCCTTTTCTATCCCTCTTTTGATCGCCATGGGATTGACCCCTGCAGCAACCAGCTTTGAACCTTCTTTGTAAATGGACTGAGCCAGAAGCGTTGCAGTGGTCGTCCCATCACCTGCGACGTCCGATGTCTTGGAAGCCACTTCCTTCACCATCTGCGCACCCATGTTTTCAAATTTGTCTTCCAGTTCGATCTCCTTAGCCACTGTTACACCGTCTTTGGTGATGTTCGGTGAACCGAAGCTCTTCTCCAGAACGACATTTCGTCCTTTTGGCCCTAGGGTAACCTTCACGGCATCAGCAAGGATATCCACCCCTTTCAGGATAGATTCTCTGGCCTTTTGGCTGTATCTAATCTCCTTTGCCATATTCAATATCCTCCTTCGATTTTCAATTTAATTTATCGTTACCGGCCATAGCAACATCAAAAGAACGCTTATTCCACAATCGCGATGATGTCGTCTTCTCTCATGATCAAGTGTTCGTCCTCCTCGATCTTGATATCCGTCCCGGCATACTTCCCGAATAGCACGCGATCTCCCTTCTTGACCTCAAGGGGAAGCTTTTTTCCATTCTCAAGGATCTTTCCGCCCCCGACGGCCACTACTTTCCCCTCAACGGGCTTTTCCTTTGCTGTATCCGGAATAATGATTCCGCCCTTGGTTTTTTCTTCTTCCTCCACCCGTTTGACGATAACGCGATCGTGCAATGGTCTGATTTTCATCTTCACTTTCTCCTTCCCTCGTGAGTTTTAGCTTGTTTATTTCATTCGAAAAAGCCTTTTGTAGCCGACCTTTTAGATACAGAGACCCTTGCTCGCAAAGAGCGATCCCTATTCACAACCCTGAGGGTTAATTCTAGGGATGATTCGATAAGGTAAGATATTTCGCTCCTGACAAGATGGAGCCACCTGGGCTCTTATAGCACTGCAACATTAATAAATTAAGTTAATAGTTATGACTCAAATGTCAAGAGCAACAAACCAAAAAATCTCATATACAATGCCATGGAGCCTGCCCCCACAAATCCAGAAAGTGCTTTTTCCATATTTTCCGGGAACTTTCAACAGGCCCCCATTAACCCAGCCTTTAATTTCGCTGTTGCAAATTGGATCTCTCTTTCATAAACTGCATGATCTCATTTTATCAGGACCATGAAAAGTCTTTCTCTTAGCTAGTAGAGCGTTTCCTTATTAGCATGTCATTTCGACTCCTTCGAGTGACTCAGAGCCTGCCGAAGGTGTAAACTCCGGGAGAAATCTTGGTAACCCCTTGGCATTGTAAGATTTCTCCCCCCATTTGCACGGGGGTCGAAATGACAGTATTGCACCCGTGCTTAGGAAACGCTCTCCTAGAGGACCGAAGATAATCCACATGGCAAAAAAACACAACAACATCCTCGATCAGATAGGCTGGACGCCTCTGATCCCCATCAAGCGGCTCAACGACAATAAGCACGTCGAAATCCTTGCAAAACTGGAATCCTTCAACCCGGGGGGCTCGGTTAAAGACAGACCGGCTCTTTATATGATTGAAGAGGCCGAAGCACGAGGCGAATTGACAAGGGATAGGATCATCCTTGAAGCCACCAGCGGCAACACAGGCATTGGGCTTTCGCTCGTTGCGGCGGTTAAAGGATACCGCCTTCTTCTGGTTATGTCGGAGGGAGTGAGTGATGAGAGAAAGAAGATTTTGAGAGCGATGGGAGCAGATCTGGAATTTACACCCGCCCACCTGGGGACCGACGGGGCGATCGAGTTTGTTTACAATCTGGTAAGAGAGGAACCAGAAAGATATTGGCTCGCTGATCAGTTTAACAACGATTCAAACTGGAAATCCCATTACCACGGCACAGCCACGGAAATCTTGGAACAAACGGGTGGGAACTTTGACGCCATTGTGGCCAGCATAGGGACAACGGGAACTTTGATGGGGCTTTCAAGACGCTTCAAAGAATTGAAGCCTGACGTTGAAATGGTGGGTGTCGAACCCTACCTGGGACACAAAATTCAGGGTCTCAAGAACATGAAGGAATCCTACCGCCCCGGGATTTTCGAAAAGAACCGGGCCGATCGAATCATCAACATCGATGATGAGGAGGCCTACTATACTTCCAGGATACTTGCCAGAGAAGAGGGCATTTTTGTAGGTATGAGTTCAGGGGCGGCCATGGCAGGAGCCCTGAGGGTGGCCAAGGAGATGAAACAGGGCCGAATCGTGGTCATCCTGCCTGATGGTGGGGAGAGATATTTGAGCACGCCTCTTTTTGTGGTTAAAAAGAAAACGGGTATGGTTCTCTACAATACCCTGTCACGAAAAAAAGAAGAATTCGTTCCTATAGAAGAGAATCGTGTGAAAATGTACGCCTGCGGCCCCACACTTTGCCAACCCATCCACATCGGGCAATGTCGGCGCCTCGTCTTTTCAGATTTGATGAGACGTTATCTGGAATTCAAGGGGTATGCGGTCACTTATGTTCAGAACCTTACCGACCTCGACGACCGAACCATAGAAGGCGCGGAAAAAGCCGGCCTGACCTTGAAGGATTTTACAGAAAGGTTCTATCAGGAATTCTTGAAAGACCTTAAGGCCCTGAAGGTGGAAAGGGCCTCGGAATATCCGAGGGCCAGCGAGCACGTGAATGACATGATTAGGCTTGTACAAAAGCTTGTCGAAAAAGGCTATGCATACGAAAAATTGCGATCCATCTATTTCGACATATCCCGATTCAAGGATTATGGGAAGCTCTCCAAGATTGATCTCGAAAAGATCCAGATTGGAAAAACAGTTGACTTAGAACAGTACGAAAAGGAAAACCCTCGAGATTTTACGCTTCTCAAAAGGTCAACCCTGGGTGAGCTGAAAAAAGGGATATTCTACAAGACCCAGTGGGGAAACATAAGGCCCAGCTGGCATCTAGAATGTCCGACCATGGCCATGAAATTCCTTGGAGAAACCTACGACCTTCATATGAGCGGTGTGGACCTGATCTTCCCCCACCATGAAAATGCAATCGCGATAAGCGAGGCGGTGTCCGGAAAGCCCCTGGCCAATTACTGGCTCCACAACGAAATTGTCATGGTAAACGGGAAAAAACCCTCTCGTGATTCGGATCAGGATGCGCTTACAATCAGGCACCTCTTGGAGAAAGGCTTCACAGGCAGGGAGATCCGTTACTGGCTTCTGAGTCGCCACTACCGAAAGACGATCGTTTTTTCGTGGTCCAATCTGGAAACGGCAAGAAACACCATTTCGCACCTAGACAAATTCATCCATAAGCTCCGTCACTGCCGCCAAGGCCGGCCCTACGCCGAAATGGCTCAGTTGGTTTATAATGTCCGGCATAAATTTGTGGAATCTCTGGATGATGATTTTAGCATTGCACCGGCTTTGGCGGCCCTTTTCGAATTTACACGGGAGATCAACCGGATCATGGACCGGGAAGGCCTATCGCCCAATGACAGACAAAAAGTGGAAGAGGTTCTAAAAAGCATCAACTCAGTCCTTGCCATCATGGATCTGGAACCCCCTGAAGCGGATGAAAGGGTTGAAGCCTTAATTAGAAAGAGAGAAGAGGCGCGAAGTGCCAAAGACTGGACTACCGCAGATCGTATCCGTCAAGAGTTAAAGGAAATGGGTATCGAAGTCACCGACACCAAAGAGGGGACGATCTGGCGGCGACAAAAGGATATTGAACCCGCTTAGAGACACCTGACAAGGAGGGATGATATGAACCTGAGAAAATATCTGCTTATTCCGGCCATACTGAGTTTGCCTTTGATTTTCTTAAGTGCCTCTGTTATGGCTCAAGGTGATTTTGCCCGTGAAACCCTGCAAGGCATCCCGGGTGTTCACGTGGTGGTGGACATGAGCTTGCCCTCTGACCTCAGTGCTCCAGGCCTGAGCGAGCAGATTCAGTCGGACCTGGAAGCAAGGCTTGAGATGATGGGTATCGACGTGCTTTCCAGAAACAAACTCGAGCAAACAGCGCAGCGTCCCATTCTCCTCGCCAGAATCGATCTTGTCAAACCCGAAAACGCTTACGTCTGCTTCATTCTTCTTCAACTGTATCAGCAGGTGCATTTGACGGAAAAACCTCAGGACAGGGTCTATCCTGCGGTGACTTGGTCGAGTGATGGCGTGACCGGGATCTTTTCCGCTCTGGACAGTATCCGGGGTGTCGTCCTGGAGGAACTCAACCAGTTTGTCCAGGATTATCAGACCGCAAAACAGCCGGAGTGACACCGCCCCTTCATGCTCTTTGGGGGCAATCAGGGCTCTTCCAAAATCAGGATGCTTCCGAACGAAAGAGATGTAAGGATGAACGTTTATTTACTTTTGATAAAAAACAAGGCAGGGTCATTTCCGACCCTGCCTTGGGTGTCTTATTCTCCTCTTCTATCTCTATTGTCTTCTGCTCAATCACATGGAACGAAGGCTTGCCACAATCCCATCAATCATATTCGCGAGCTTTTCAATGGCCTCTTCAGGTCCACCCGCACCTTCCGCTTTTATGGAACCGTTCGCTTTTACAAAAACATTGATCTTTTTCCGACAAGCCATCAACTGACCGCACGCTTCCTCCACGTATCCGTCCTCAACAAGATTTCCGGCTTCCACGATCATGTTTCGGAAGGCATTGAGCCGGTGATCCGCGGATTTGCCAGGGCCGCTCCCCACAATTTTTTCCCCAGAAACGGATTCATCAAAGAACTGAAGCAACATGCCGACATCAGGAGTTTCGGGTTCTCCTGCCGGCACGACTTCTACGATAAGTTCTACATCGGCCAATCTGAAATATCCTCCATCCATGATCCGGAGGATCGGTTTACATTCCGCACCCGAATCCCCTTCTGATGGCGTCCAACTGATTTCTAAAGATACAGACTTACTCTTGTCACCAGAATCAGGCTCCTGAGTGATTTCAAAGCCACAGGGATTCCAATACAACGAAAAGACCCATCCCATCCCCAGGGTAGTGCCGTCGGTTGTGCTGACATCCAAGGTCCATGTTGTCGGTGTGCCTACCGTTGCTTGGCCGAGGTCGGTAGTGGAGACCGAGACCCCAGCATTTGCCAGGCTTGGGGTCAAGAACGCCCAAGCCGTGATGAGGAGAAAAATAGACAACCCCTTCATCCCTCTTTTTGCTTGACTCATCTACCTATCCCTCCCTTCAGGATAAAATGGAATTCCTTTGCGCATGAACTTCTGCCGTTAAACGGCATTTTATAGAAAGGAACCGCTTCCAGAATATCGACCTTCACCGCTGAAGCAGTATATATGCAAGTTATATTCCGCTTTACGATGCCCTTAAAGCTATACAAATATCAAATGCTTATACCCTCAAGAAAATCCTTCATCGTTTAAATTTTCGCCAAAATTCGTCCTTTTTTTACAAAAAATGTCCTTTTG
>JASFTV010000216.1:0-6197 GCA_050050615.1 Desulfobacteraceae bacterium | reverse complement strand
TGGCGGGATCTCTTCCGGGCGCCCTAAAGAAACTGGGTGTGGATGTGAGAGTGGGTCTCCCCTTTTACCGGGTCGTCAGGGAAGGGAGCTTCTCTACGGAGAACGTTTTGTCAGGGCTTGAAGTCCCTTTTGGGGGAAAGTCTTTGACGGGAAATGTGCTGGAAACACGAACGGAGGATGGGATCCCTGTCTATTTCTTTGAAAGGGAAGACCTTTTTGATCGGCCGAACCTCTACAGTACGCCTGAAGGGGACTACTATGACAATCTTGAAAGATTTGCCTTTTTCGGTCAGGCTGCCCTCATCTTTGCCAAAGAGACAGGATTTCTCTTTGACGTGGTTCATTGCCATGACTGGCAGACCGGGCTGATCCCTGCCTATCTTAAGAGTGTTTACAAAACAGATCCATTATTCAAGGTAACCGCTTCTTTATTTACGATTCACAACGTCGGCTACCAAGGGCTTTTTCCGAAGGAAAAGCTGGCGACCTGTGGCCTTCCACTTGAAGCGTTCCATTCGGAGGGCCTTGAATATTGGGGCCAGGTCAGCCTTTTGAAGGCTGGAATCGTGTACTCGGATGCGATCACCACCGTGAGCCCCAAATACAGTCAAGAGATTCAGACGCCTGGGTTTGGACTGGGGATGGATGGTATTCTCAAAAAGAGGTCGGTTGACCTTTATGGGATTCTCAACGGGGCAGATTACGGTGTATGGGATCCTGCCACCGACCCGCATGTTGTCGCCCGCTACAAGCCGGGCAACATGAAAGGAAAAGTGAAGAACAAGTCAGCCCTCATCGAAGAGATTGGTCTGAGGCAAGATTTCTTGAATAGGCCGATCCTAGGCATGATCTCAAGACTGTCATCCCAGAAGGGGTGCGATTTGCTGGTTCAGATTGTTGAGGACGTGGTCGGGCTGAAAGCTGGTCTGGTGATTCTAGGTGCTGGGGAAGAGAAGTATCAGACGATGCTGATTGAGTTGGCGCAAAAGCATCATGGATGCGTAGCAATCAAGATAGGATTTGACGAACCCCTCGCCCACCGGATCATGGCTGGTGTGGATATCTTTATGGTGCCATCGCGGTACGAGCCTTGTGGGCTCACGCAAATGTACGCCCTGAGGTACGGTACAGTGCCTGTAGTGCGAGCAACGGGTGGTTTGGATGATACGATTGAGGACTTTGATCCCAAGACCAAGAAAGGGAACGGATTCAAGTTCAGCGCTTATGAACCGGAAGCCTTTTTCGAGGCGATCAAAAGGGCGGTTGATCTTTTTGAGGATTCCGATACCTGGAAAATACTAATGGCGAACGGCATGAAGGAGGATTTTTCCTGGGATCGCTCAGCGAAAAAGTATCTGAAGCTTTACAGGTCCATAAGCAAACGTCGCCTTACTAAGGGGAGCACAAAATAGTTGACATAGATTGGATAAGGACCATGAATTCACAAGAGAAAAGCTTTTACGATATGACCTTACTGACGGATGACGACATCTACCTCTTTAACGAAGGGAGCCATTTCCGTCTTTATGAGAAACTGGGGGCTCATCCTTTGGTGAGAGGGGGTAGGGAGGGGACCTGTTTTGCCGTGTGGGCCCCAGATGCCGAAGAAATCTTCGTCATGGGTGACTTCAACGGCTGGAACAAGAGGAGCCATCCTCTGCGACCCAGGGGAGAATCCGGAATCTGGGAAGGTTTTATGACAGGTGTGGGCAAAGGGGCCAACTACAAATATGCTATCCATTCCAGATACAACGGTTATGAAGTGGAAAAGGCAGATCCTTTTGCCCTTTATGGGGAAACACCGCCCAAGACGGCTTCCATTGTCTGGGATCTTGAATACACCTGGGGAGACCGAGAATGGATGCGTGAGCGGCACGGGCGCAGCGGGACAGACGCTCCCGTGGCCATCTACGAAATGCACCTGGGCTCATGGATGCGGGTCCCGGAAGAGGGGCACCGGTCTCTGACATACAGGGAGCTTGCTCCCAAGCTGGCCGAATACGCGGAGGGGATGGGTTTTACGCATGTGGAGTTTCTGCCGGTGATGGAGCATCCCTTTTACGGGTCCTGGGGATACCAATGTTTGGGTTATTTTGCACCGACCAGCCGTTATGGCTCACCTCAGGACTTCATGTATCTGATTGACTGTTTGCATCAGCATGGTATTGGAGTGATCCTGGACTGGGTGCCTTCCCATTTTCCGAATGACGAACACGGGCTTGGTTTCTTTGACGGTACCCATCTTTATGAACACGCCGATTCCCGAAAGGGCATCCATCCGGAGTGGGACAGCTTCATCTTCAATTACGGCCGCAAGGAAGTGCAAAGCTTTCTCATCAGCAGCGCTTTGTTATGGCTGGACAAATATCATGCAGACGGTCTCCGCGTGGATGCCGTAGCCTCCATGCTCTACTTGGACTACGGTCGTAAAGTCGGTGAATGGATCCCTAACGAATATGGGGGGAATGAGAACCTTGCGGCCATCTCTTTTTTGAGGCGCTTCAATGAGGAGGTGTACAAAAACTTTCCAGACGTTCAGACCATTGCTGAGGAGTCCACAGCCTGGCCCATGGTGTCGCGCCCCACCTACGTGGGCGGCCTGGGCTTCGGCATGAAATGGGACATGGGCTGGATGCACGACACCTTAGACTACGTATCCAAGGACCCCGTTCACCGAAAGCATCACCACAACCAACTCACCTTCCGGCTTCTTTATGCCTTTAACGAAAATTTTGTGCTCCCCCTCTCTCACGATGAGGTGGTTTACGGGAAGGGATCCCTGTTGAGAAAAATGCCGGGAGATGACTGGCAAAAGTTTGCCAATCTGAGGCTTCTCTTCGGCTACATGTACGTCCAGCCTGCGAAGAAACTGCTTTTCATGGGCGGAGAGCTTGCCCAGTGGAATGAGTGGTATCACGACGGGGGCTTGGACTGGCATCTGCTTGAGTATGCGCCACACGCGGGTCTTCAGCGATGGGTTAAAGACCTCAATGAAGTGTACAAAGGAGAACCGGCACTCCATGAGAAGGACTTCGAGCCTGCCGGTTTTGAATGGATCGACTGCGCGGATTCCCAACAAGGCGTTCTCAGCCTGCTTCGAAAAGGACACTCGGAAGATGATCTCATCATCGTCGTTTGCAATTTTACACCTGTCCCGAGATATAACTACCGAGTAGGTGCGCCCAAGGACGGTTTCTGGAAGGAGATTTTGAACAGCGACGCCGGGGAGTATGGGGGAAGCAATGTGGGCAATCAGGGAGGGATTACGGGTGAGCCTGTTTCAACCCATGGCCGTTCCCACACCCTCAACATCACGCTGCCCCCACTGGCCGCCGTATTCTTGAAATGGGAGGGTTAAAAAAGGAGGCAAGCATTGTAGGGCAGACCAAACTTCGGCGAGCTCAGGTCGAGCCGCGGCGGCTGCCGATAGTTGGAAGCGCTTAAGAATCCGGAAAGGTGATCCATACGCATGGAACGCTATATATGCATACACGGCCATTTCTACCAGCCGCCGCGTGAAAACCCGTGGCTGGAAGCCATAGAACTTCAGGAGTCCGCCCACCCCTACCATGACTGGAACGAGCGGATTACAGCCGAATGTTATGCGCCCAATGCGACTTCCCGGATTCTGGATGACCAGGGTCGGATTGTACAAATGGTCAATAACTATGCCAGGATAAGCTTCAACGTCGGCCCCACCCTTTTGGCCTGGATGGAAAAGTACGACCCGTGGGTCTACGGCGCTATTCTGAGAGCGGATGCAGAGAGTCAGAGGACATTCTCAGGGCATGGGTCAGCCCTGGCGCAGGCCTATAACCACATGATACTGCCGTTGGCCAACCGCCGAGACAAGCAGACGCAAGTCCGGTGGGGGATTCGCGATTTCGAACACCGATTTAGACGGAGGCCTGAGGGCATGTGGTTGCCTGAGACGGCCGTGGATCTTGAAACCCTCGAAATCCTCGAAGAGCAGGGCATTCTTTTTGCCATTCTTGCTCAGCATCAAGCAAAAAGGATTCGGCGCATCGGTGACAAGGCCTGGCATGATGTGTCAGGCGGAAAGATCGACCCCACAATGGCCTATAGGCTGCGCCTACCGTCCAGCCGGAATATCGCACTTTTCTTTTACGATGGCGCTATTTCCAGGGCTGTGGCCTTTGAGAAACTCTTGAGTAGCGGAGAGTCTTTTGTGCAGAGGCTTATAGGAAGTTTCTCGGAGAAACGCCCATGGCCCCAGATGGTCCAGATTGCTACGGATGGGGAAAGCTATGGCCACCATCACCGATTCGGAGACATGGCTCTCGCCTATGCCTTGAATGTCGTAGAGGCTAAAAGCCTTGCGCGCCTTGTCAATTACGGCGAGTATCTGGAGAAGAACCCGCCTACTTACGAAGTAGAAATCTTCGAGCACACCTCGTGGAGCTGTGCCCACGGAGTGGAGCGGTGGCGGGGTGATTGCGGGTGTAATACAGGTGCGCATCCAGGATGGAACCAGGCGTGGCGCAAATATCTAAGGGAAGCTCTGGATTGGCTGTGCGACATAATTACACCTATGTATGAAGAGAAAGGAAGAAAGGTTTTGAAGGATCCCTGGCAGGCGAGAGATGGTTATATCGATCTCATTCTAGACCGATCCCCTGAGAACAGGGAACGCTTCTTCAATTTGCAGGGAGCGCATGAATTGGAGGAAGCCGAGAAATGCACAGCCCTCAAGCTCTTGGAACTCCAGCGCCATGCCATGCTCATGTATACGAGCTGCGGATGGTTTTTTGACGAGCTTTCGGGGATTGAGACCATACAGGTCATGCGGTACGCTGGACGTGTCCTTCAGCTTGCACAGGAAAGCTTCGGCAATGATTTGGAACAGGCCTTCTTAGAACGCTTGGAGCGTGCAAGAAGCAACATACGGATGGAGAGAGACGGCCGAGCCATTTACGAGAAATATGTCAGGCCCGCTAAAGCCGACCTTATGAAGGTAGGTGCCCACTACGCCATGAGTTCGCTTTTCAAAGAATATGATGAACACGCCAAAATTCACTGCTACAAGATTGACCAAGAGGACTACCATGTTATGAGGGCGGGGAAGGCCGTGTTTGCGGCAGGAAAGGCGAACTTCCTCTCGGAGGTTACCTGTGAATCGGCTCTACTCTGCGTCGCTGTCCTCCATCTGGGGGACCATAACATGAGCTGTGGTGTGATGAGATTTACGCGTGAAGAATCCTACCAGACCATGGTGAAGGAGGTCTCCGAAGCCTTTAACGACGCAGACTTTCCGCAGACCATCCGATTGCTCGATAAGTTTTTCGAAAAGTCGATCTATACGCTTAAATCGCTATTCCGCGATGAACAGAGCGAGATCATAGGTCTCATCCTGGAGTCAACCCTGGCCGATGCCGAGGCGACTTACCGGCACCTTTACGAGGAGCACATCCCTATGATCCGCTTTTTGACGGAGTCAGGAAACCCATTACCCAAGGCCCTTCATTTCGCAGCCGAGTTTGTGCTGAATGCCGATCTGTACCGTGCTTTTAAGGAAGAGGAGGTGAATGCAGCGCCCGTTCAGGCGCTTCTTGATGCAGCTAAGATGGCAGGCGTAACGGTGAAGGCGGACGACCTTGAGTTCGCGTTTAGAAAGAATCTCGAATTTATGGCCGAAAGATTTTCTGCATCCCCCTCGAATACTGCGCTCCTTTTGAAATTGGAAAATGCGTTGCAACTGCTGGATTCCTTGCCTTTTCAGGTAAACCTTTGGACGGTTCAGAACTTTTTCTACGACATACTGCACACCATCTACCCTGATCAGCGAAGGCGGGCTGAAGACGGAGACAAGAGCGCCCAGAAATGGGTTCAACATTACGTTCCTCTGTGCGAGAGACTTTCACTTCGCATCCCATGACGCAGCGAACCCAAATGAACACAAGCACAATGACCGGATGTCATTGAGAGGAGTCAGAGACCGGGTCGGGGTCGACGAAGAAATCTCAAAGCAACGCGGAACGGCGCGTTGCCTTACGCCGTCCCCTTTAAAGAACTAGTGACGTTCAAAAGTGTTTGCACGGGCTCAAGAAGCCATTTCTGACACGATGCTTGATAAAGTAAAGGGCTGGGGCCTTTTCTGCAGTGACTGGCGGGAGGGCGCTGTGTTTTCACCACTTATCTGTGGGGGAAGCCGCAGCTCCGCCGTAGGCGGAGAATGC
>JASFTV010000215.1:0-6208 GCA_050050615.1 Desulfobacteraceae bacterium | reverse complement strand
CGTATTCACCGGTGACACACTCTTTGCCGGGTCAGTGGGGCGCACAGACTTTCCGGGTGGGGATCATCACCAGTTGGTGGACGGGGTCCGCAAAAAGATCTTTCCCTTGGGCGATGATTTGAGGGTCTACCCGGGTCATGGGCCGTCCAGCACCATTGGCCGGGAACGGATGACCAATCCGTTTTTTAAGGTTGCCCACAGGGCCTGATTTGGGAGTTCCCAATATCCACGGTTCTCATCAAGCGGGCCCAATACATCTGTTTTTGGGTTGATTTTATGGGATTGAACAGTGTATCCAAAGCAGGGACACGTCCCAGTACGTACTCGCTGATTTCATGAAATGCTGTGAAAATTGTGGGGTCTACGATGGATCATCTATTCAAGAAAGCGACAGAACACATCCTTGAGTCGAATAAGATCTTGATCTTCACGGGAGCCGGTCTCAGCACTGAATCCGGAATACCTGACTTCAGGAGCCCCGGAGGTATATGGGATCGATATGACCCGTCTGATTTCTACTTTCAAAAGATCATATCCGACAAAAAGGCCAGAGAGAAATACTGGCAAATGAACACAGAATTCTACGCCACCATGAAGGATGCTGCTCCCAACCGTGCCTACCTTGCTATCAGGGAGCTTGAGGAGACTGGCAAATTATTAGCCATCGTCACCCAGAATATCGACTCGTTACACCAGAAGGCAGGAAACTCGCCGGACAAGATTATTGAGATCCACGGCACCGCCTTTTCTGTTTCCTGTCTCAGTTGCGGGAAAACGTATGAACGGGAGGAGATAGAAAGACGCCTGCGATCAGGCGTGAAGGTGCCCTCCTGTGACGATTGCTCCGGGATCCTGAAACCGAAAACCATCTCTTTTGGCCAGGCCATGCCTGAAGACGAGATGGTTAAGGCCTTCAGGTATGCCCAGGCGTGTGATCTATGTATCGTGCTCGGGTCCTCTCTGGTGGTCTACCCTGCCGCTTCAGTCCCCATTCACGCTGTGGATAGCGGGGCCAAACTCATCATCATTAACAGGGACGAGACACCCCAGGACGATCGGGCGGATGTGGTGATCCATGCTTCTCTGGGAGACGCCTTGGGGCGGATCATGGACATGGTCCTCACGCCAAGTCCGTGACGAAAGATCCCGCTTATAACTATGCGCTATGGGTAAACCCGGCCATCCCGACCCCTCTCTTGTGGAATGAATCTATTTGTATCTTTGTTTACGCGGCCCTTGGAGACGAGATGTGTCCCTGATCTTTTTCCTTGAAACATTTTTCTGGAATACTTATGCTTTCGAGATCTTATTCTCACCCGGGGACCATACGGAATTTTGGGAACCAATAAGGTTTGTATAGAATCTTTATAGGGGGATATAGAGGTCATGCTTAGAATTGGATTTGTGGGGTGGAGAGGCATGGTGGGTTCCGTGCTGATGGGTCGGATGTGCGAGGAAAAGGATTTCAATGGCTTTGAACCCATCTTTTTTACCACCTCTAATATTGGGGGGATGGGCCCTGAGATAGGTCTTGATATTCCCCCTTTGATAGATGCCTATGACACCCAGACCCTTTCTGAAATGGATATCGTGGTCACCTGTCAGGGTGGTGACTATACGAAAAGGGTCTATCCTGAAATGCGCAAGAAAGATTGGCAGGGATACTGGATTGATTCAGCCTCCGCCTTGCGGATGGCGGAGGACAGCGTCATCGTCCTCGACCCTGTCAACAGAGCTGTTATTGACAGCGGGCTCTATTCCGGGGTCAAAACCTATATTGGCGGGAACTGCACGGTGACCTTGATGCTCATGGCCCTTGCCGGGCTTTATGAAAAAGGGCTCATCGAATGGATCTCTTCAATGACCTATCAAGCTGCGTCCGGTGCCGGGGCGAACTACATGAAGGAACTGGTCAAACAGATGGTGGTTCTCGGAAAGGTATCCGGGGACACGGTGGATGATCCGGCCTCCACAGCGATTGAGATCGACACTCTGATCACCCGAGAGCTACGAAACTCAAGTTTTCCGCTGCATTATTTTGGGGTTCCGCTGGCGGCAAGCCTGATTCCCTGGATCGACAGCGCCATGGAAAACGGGCAGACCAGGGAAGAATGGAAAGGGTCTGTGGAATCGAACAAGATACTGCAAAACAAGAAAATGATTCCAGTGGACGGGATATGCGTGCGTGTCGGAGCGATGCGTTGCCACAGCCAGGGATTTACCATCAAGCTCAACAAGAATGTGCCCCTTGATGAGATATCCGAGATTATTGAAAAAGCGAACGACTGGGTAGAACTTGTGCCCAATGATAAGGAGTCGACTCTGGAGCATCTGACGCCTGCGGCCGTTAACGGGAGGCTGACCGTGCCTGTTGGCCGACTGCGCAAGATGCTCATGGGGTCGGAATATGTGGCCGCTTTCAGCTGCGGGGATCAGCTCTTGTGGGGCGCGGCGGAACCGATTCGCAGGATTCTCAGAATTGTCATTGAGCACCTGGCCTGAGATGGCAACATCTGCGCTGAAAAGAAGCGGTCACGGTTTATGAGGCATGCCGTTGCATTGACACGAGACGGCTTGCTGTTTAGAATACACAGCGGAAGTGGTTAGCTCACTGGTGGGGCTCCCGGACTTCAAATCCGGTGTGCCGGGCTAAAACCCTGGCAGGTGGGTTCGATTCCCATGCACTTCCGCCAAAGAGATTTCAAAAGGCCCTGTAACAATAAAGTTGGAGGGCTTTTTTTGGCTTAGAGGAATCCTGTCTAAGGCTTTGTCTAGGGCCTTCGCGGCAAGCCTCCCGCAAGCGCAGCATGACCCCTTTCGGCCCTGCTCGGGCCGTCCCACGAGGAGGGTCCATGGTTTTTCTTTTCAATAAAGATTGAAAAAACATAAATTATAGCTAACTTTTTGCTAGTAACGGGAACAAAAGGCTAACCCTTTTTCCAGGGCATGCCATGAACTGTATCAGACCCATTTCTCAAGAGAAGTGAAATGTTTATATTTCAGGGAGGTGGAAGCAGTGGTGAAAAAACTCATAATTCTTGGATTGATTTTGGCGGCGCTCTTTGTGTCAAGCTGCCAAACCGGCAATAGAAGTGTCACACCGAGGATCATTGAAATCGGTGACCATGAGGGACCGGCGCCATAGCATTTATCTTGACATTTCAACGGCATTGAGTAGAAATTTCAGCAGGTGAAAGCTTTTCTTTCCATTTCTCTAGCCTCCGCCCCGGGGGTTCCTCATGAAGTATTCTCTGAAAACGTGCAAGCCCTCCTCCTGACGGGGCGGTTTCCGGCCTTTTGGGAGTATCAAGTTTTCATTTCATTAAGAAAAATTGGGGACACCTTTCTCGGCTACCCTGGCTCCAAGGTGAAGCTCCTTGCGTCGAGCCTCGGGCAAACCTGCTCTGCCGAAGTAGCCGCTTCGGCTACGAGGGTCGAGTGCGCGCGAAGGCGAGTGAACTCGGCAGATCTCCCATGGCTGTCAGGAAAGGAGGAAAATCATGGGACAAAGCAATTGTGGGTTGAAATTTCTCGTGTCTATCTTCTTTATTGCCTTGAATTTATGGGCAGTTCCTCAGAGCATTTATGCAAAGGACAATCCGAACACGATTACATTCGACAATCAGTCGGGCGAAGATGCCCTCGTTAAGTTGATAGGACCGACAAAGCGAGCCGTTAAAGTTTCGAACGGAGAGACCCAAACCGTTAACGTAGCAGCTGGAAAATACTACATATTAACCCGTTATGGCAGAAATCCTGAAAAATATAGATATAGCAAAGGCGATTCATTTAGCGTGACCCAAACTGCAACCCAATATTCGGCCATCACGATTACCCTCCACAAAGTCATGGGTGGGAACTATCCCACTCATAAAATATCAGGAAAAGACTTCGACAATGCCCGGGTAACCTCGCAAGAAGCAGCGCCGCGTCTGGGGGCAACAAAACCCGTGTTGCCTCATCCTAAGATACCGTCGCCCCCGGCCAAGATAGACCTTCCCAAGATCAATGTCCCCCCACCCAAGATAGACCTGTCTCAAATAAGGGTCCCTCCACCCAAGATAGACTTGCCCAAAATAAGTCTGCCTCCGCCCAAGATAAATCTCCCCAACATAAAGTCCCCTCCGGTTAAGGTACCTCCGAGCCCCAAGAAGGTGCAGGATGGAAGAAAATCGGAGCCTATCGTTTCAGAATCGAAGACAACCACTTTATCAAAAGAAAATCCTAACACCGTGTCTGGTCCTAATTGGGGCCTTAAACTCTTAGCCGTTGAGAACACCGGAAAGCGGAGATGGGAAAAGGCAAGCTTCAAGTTGGGCAGCACCAGTTATATAAGGATTAACGAAGATGACCTATCTTTCTGGAGAGTCAGGGCTGAGGTCCGACGAAAGAAGCACGGCCTGGATTTCTCTTCAGATTGGATTCAATTAATATATACAACCCATAAAGGAGGAAAGAGCCGAAAAACGGCGGCTGCCAGTATCATAAGCTGGATGGGTGATTCAGCAGCGGCATCGGGCAGCTTTACCATAGAATTCAACAATCCGGATCTGTCAACCCCTACCAAATTGGATCTCTTGTTTTTGGCACCGAAGAACAGCAATGACGTGGATTACATGGCAGTGCAATTGCTTGACTACCCTAAAGTCCAGGTGACTCCGAAATAGCCACAAGGGGTCAAGTCTGCCCTTGACTCTTGCTGGTTTTATCAAGAGTCAAGGGCAGACTTGACTCCATTCCCCATCATGACCCCATCCCTGGAATTATTGCTTTGACTAAATAACCGTGTTTCTCTATATTATTGGTAATTTAGGGTCAAGAAAATATGTTAAGAAGCTCTATCGGAAAAATATTCCTTGTCGTTCTTCTCGGTTCCGTCATTCTGGTCTTGCGGCTTTTCTGGACCTATATTTCCGCCATTATCCTGGCTCTCTTTATAGCAAGCGCCTCCTACCCCCTGTACACCCGTGTAAGAAAGCTGTTCAAGGAACATGAGCAAACCGCCTCCCTCTTCATGTGCCTTATCATATTTGTCGTACTTGTGGTTCTCATTGGAAGCTTTGTGGGAACGCTCTCGAACGAGGCCCTCGACTTTTACGGGCGGACGCGAAGTGCCGTCTCCATGAGCAAAATACAAGAAGCTCTTCACGGCGATTCCATCTGGGCCCAGCGAATCAGGAAAGCACAAGAACTTCTAGGGTTTGAATTAGACCCGAAAACGATTGAAACGCTGGCTGCTTCTGTCGGCAAGAATGTTGGGCTCTATCTCTCAAGGCAGATCAGCTCCGTGGCATCGAATCTCATGAGCTTTCTGATACACTTCTTTTTGATGATGCTGGTTATCTACTACATTCTAAAAGATGGGGAACGCCTAAAGAATTACATATCCGACCTCCTCCCCTTCCCTATCGGACAGCAGAATCTCGTTGTTAACAAGTTCCGGGAGATGGCGAGGGCCATAATCTTTGGGAACGGCGTGAATGCGGCCATTCAGGGCATTTTGGGTGGCGTCGGGTTTGTCATCTTCGACCTTGGCTCCCCCTTTCTCTGGGGCACGGTCATCGGTTTCATGGCCTTCCTTCCCATCATCGGCGCCTCGATCGTCTTTATTCCAGCAACGTTCATTTTGCTGTTGCAGGGGAAACAGGGCATTGCGCTCGGCTATCTGGCCTACAACGCATGCTACAGCTCAATCATGGAATATCTGATCAAACCTCGTCTTATCGGGAAAGAGATGCGCATGAATCCCATTCTCGTCTTTATCGGTATCATTGGGGGTATGAAGTTGTTCGGGATTCTGGGCATCATTTACGGCCCGCTGATCATCACGATCTTCCTCACCTTGGCAGAGATTTATCGACTCGAATATAAAGAGACCACGGTCTAGTCTGTTGTAACGCAAATAACTTATCCAAATGACAATGACGACCGGGGGCCGTCGGCGTTGGTCTCTCAGATCCGCAACTCAATTTTGCAAGGGGCTCCTTTCACGCCCCCATAACATCAATAGGTGCCCCCCGGGCAGGCCCGCCCGCCAGCGCGAGCGCTCCCCGGCCCATCCCGGCCCGGGACGGGCAGGCGAAGCGGGCAGGCACAGAAGCCTACCTTCGCTTGAAAGCGGCTCTTATGGGGCTGCTCCGGGGCGACTGGCAAAAATTTGGTGCCCTTCGACTTTACTCAGGGCCGTGAGCACGTCGAACGGCCGTTA
>JASFTV010000214.1:0-6227 GCA_050050615.1 Desulfobacteraceae bacterium | reverse complement strand
GGCCCAACGGCTTGTCAGGAAAATCTGCGCCAACTGCAAAGAATCCTTTGAGATGGAGGCCGCAGAACTCACGGCCATGGGTCTGGACCTCGGAAGAAATGGCCCTGTTGAACTGCAACGGGGAAGGGGATGTCTCAAGTGCCGGGGAACAGGCTATCTTGGGCGAAGCGGCACCTATGAGGTCCTTCCTGTCACAGAGGGGATAAGAAAGCAAATTATACCCGAATGTGATGTTGAAGTGCTCCGCGATGTGGGACGGAAGGAAGGCATGGTCACCCTTCGGGAAAACGCGATCAAGAAACTCCTGGATGGAAAGACAACCTACCAGGAGGTGCTGAGGGTTACTTGGGAACAGTTGTAGCGGAGGCCGGGAACCTCTCTTCAGAACTTCACGCCTTTTTGTCCAGCCCGAATTATTCATGAAGAATACCCCACCTCCAGGCAAAAGCATTAAGATCAATAAGTTGTGGAACAGAAGGACGATGTCTTAAAGAGACATTCTGAAAATGATATGAGACCAGGATAAGCTTGTGGTATTCTTGATGCAAGGCGAAGCGGTATGAGCACGCGACGTGCGTCGTCAGGGGCTTGCGGACTCATCTGACTCCGTGAATAATCAGGGCAGGGGGATTGAAAGTCAAACCTTAAGATGTTATTCGACACCATATCCTGTTTAGAAATTACTCCTAACCTTTAACCCGTATCTTGTAGCTCAAAAACCATGCTTGTCCAACTGACCATCTCCAACTTTGCCATCATCAGCCACCTGGAGACCCACTTCAAACCAGGCCTCAACATCCTTTCAGGAGAGACGGGGGCGGGAAAGTCGATCATTATCAGCGCTGTAAACCTGATCCTCGGCGGAAGGGCCTCTGCCGATCTCATCCGCAGCGGCAGTAATGAGGCGAGGGTGGAAGCCCTTTTCAGCCTTCCTGAAAATCCCGCTATGGAGACGTTGTTTTCTGAGCTAGGCCTCCCCTTCGATGGAGAATTGGTCATCAAGCGGCATATCTCCCGGGAAGGGCGAAACAGAATCACTATCAACCGCTCCATGTCTACACTCCAGATGCTGTCCCGGGTTGGGCTCATGTTGATCAGCATATCAGGGCAGCATGAGCATCAGCTTCTCCTGAAACCGGATAATCACCTGTATCTCCTGGATGATTTCGGTTCATTGACGCATGATCGATTGGAGCTGAATGTGGCCTTCGGCCAGTATCAGTCCCTGAAAGAGGGGCGGTATTCCCTGGAGAGGGAGATCCGGGAGAGCGAAGAAAAGCAGGATCTTGCAAGATTCCAGAGGGAGGAGATCGAAAAGGCGAATCTCAAAGAAGGGGAGGACAGGCTTGTGGAAGAAGAGCGAAAACGGCTTCAATATGCTGAACAACTCCTTCAGATCATCACAGAAACGTATCAAACGCTTTATGAGAAAGAGCGAGCTCTCGTCTCAGAGCTGGCCCTTCGGATCAAGGGGATGGAGAAAGGGGCGGCGTTTGACCAGCGGCTCAGTAGTGTGAAAGAGGTTCTCAGTTCAGCGAAAGTGGAGCTTGAGGAGGCGGCCCTGACACTGAGAGATATTCAAAAAACGATCGTCATTGACCCCCATCGCCTCGAGGAGGTGGAAGAGCGGCTTCAATGGATCAACAGGCTGAAGAGGAAGTACGGCTCTTCCATTGAGGAGATCATGAAGTTCAAGGAGAGGGTCTCCATCATGATGGACAACCTGGACCAGAGGAGAGAGGAACTGGAACGGATCAACCGAGAGATCAAGGCTGCGGAAGAGGAGATTGTCTCCAAAGCAGCGCTTTTGTCGAAGAAGAGGAAGCAGGCGGCCAACGCGTTTGAGAAGTCCGTGAAACGTGAGTTAGATCTTCTGGATATGCGCGGTACGCGATTCGAGGTCCGGTTCCATCAGGAGATGCCCGACCCCGGGGATACGTCAGAAAAGGCGATGAGGATGATCAAGGCGGACGGCTACGATAGGGTGGAGTTTATGCTCTCACCCAATGTCGGTGAAGAGCTGAAGCCTCTTTCCAAGATCGCATCGGGCGGGGAGTTGTCCAGAATCATGCTCGCCCTGAAGACGATCCTGGCCCGAACAGCGTCTGTGGAGACGATTATCTTTGATGAGGTCGATTCCGGTATCGGTGGGGGAACAGCCGAGGTGGTGGGCGAAAAACTGAACTCCCTGGCCGAATATCATCAGATCCTCTGCATTACCCATCTCCCCCAAATCGCAAGCAAAGGCCCCACCCATTTCCTGGTTCAAAAAAAGGTGGTCGAGGGGCGCACGCGCACCATCATTTCGGAACTGGATCTTGAGGACAGGGTCAAGGAGATCGCCCGACTCCTCGGGGGCAAGAGGATCTCCCAAAAGGCGATCGCCCATGCAAGGGAGATATTGGGATAGCTTCAGAGCTCGAAAAAAGCCCCATTGTCAGCCTGGTGAGATCTTGTTGCCTCAGCCTGAAGAGAGGTTGTGGCCCCTCGTTATTCACCTTTCTCTCTTATGATTTGCCCGGGAAAGAAGTGTCCGGTTTCCAAGGGGACGGCTGAGGCATGTCTGTCCATGACTTTGACCGTCTTGATTTCCCCCACTTTCGGTCCCATGAGATAAAGGGATCTGCCGCTCACAGAAAGAATCGATTCTCCCTGGCCATAAACTTCAAAGACGTCTCCTTCAGTCAGACCGATATCTTTTCCCGCATTGACGATGATGGTTTCAGAATCGGCTGATAGGATTTTTCCTGACCATGGCTGCTCGTTCAGAGCTCGCTTGATCGCTGAGGCTTGATCCTCCACGATTCGGGACCATGCTTTATCAAATTTTTTGCGATCGATTTCTGAAGGATCAAACAGATTGCTAAATCGCGTCTCAAGTCGCTTTTCGAGGTCTTGTTCGAAGTCTTCATCTTCCAGTTCATCCAAACTCGGCAGTCTTATCCTCCTGCTTTCAAGGTGAGTCAAGAATAGAGTCCCGTTGGTGACGTCGAGGGCGTTGACGACCATGGAGATTTCGAGCTCCCTTCTGAACTTTCGGAAAGGCCAGATCCCCGTTCTTTTGGTATGAACCTCAAAAGGGCTCAGCACGACGGTCATGAGGACATTCATGCCCATTTCCTCTGCCCTTCTTGCCTGATCAGGATCTATGACGATACCGAATCCAGGGGATGTGATCTTTGAGGATCGAGGCATAGGATTTGTGGGCCTAACGAGTAAGAGGTGCGCCTTTTGGTCTAGAAGGGTGAGAAGTTGAGACGCGATCTGGCCGACTTTTGCCTCTCCCAGGCCTGCCTGATCCATAAGGGGGAGGACCAGGACCCTTTTCTTGAGCCTGGCATTCTTCTCGGGCATGACTTTGTTGTAAATCCCTTGGGTGGTACTACAGCCGGCCCATGGAATCAGCACAAGGGCTAGAATCAAACAAAAGAATCGCCAAATCCTGTCGTTTTTCATTGAGATGGCCCTCTCCGTTCTAAGATGCTGGCATCGTCCAAAAGTGTTCGCATGGCTCGGGTCTCATTTCTCTATCCCTTTACCCATTGAGGGAGGCCATGATTTTGGGGCTTACAAAATAGAGGGGTTTTTGGAAACAGTCTGCCGGGACCGTTAGAGACAGGTTTAACACGTTCAATAGGAAAAGACAACATCGAAGCTATTGAATTCTCCCTGCCACGGTTCCTCGGTTTCATGGACACGGGTAACCCTGGCACCTGGCGGCCCGTGATGGCACCAGGCCACCAGTTTTCTCACACGATCCTCCGGGCCCTCCGCCAAAACCTCAACCGCCCCATCACGCCTGTTTTTGACCCAACCGGTTACGCCCAGTATGTTGGCCTCTTGGCGCGTCGAGTCCCGGAACCACACACCCTGAACTCTGCCTTCAATCACAAGTCGAATCCTGATATTACCCATAACTTCTCCCAGTGCGTTTTCACTTAATACCAGCCGTGTCCGGTCAGAATTTTGCAAATATGAACCGGCACTGGCGTTCTAGTCCGGGGGGCCCTCCGGGCGCCTGTCCCGCCCCTGCGGGGCCTCCCCCGTAACCCAATGGTGGCTTCCGGGCAACGGCTTTTTCGTTCTTGAAAAGAGATCCCCATGACCCTCTGCTCGGGTGAGCACGGGAACCTGAATTCCGGATAGCATGGGACATCGTGCAAAAACAGGCGCTCATTTGGTGGAAACCTTCATGAGAGTCCCCCTCACGCGCTGAAGCGATATGGCAAGGTGGTGATTCGAAATTATACTCTATCACCATAATTTGTAAGCGATGGCCCATCCATGACTTCCGGATATGTCGCCCAGTCTTGCCTGGAGGCTGCGTTGATTGACGTTGACTACAGCCCCGCCAATCTTATAAGGAAACTGCGATCTCATCTCCTTTAGGCGATGGCAGTACTCTACAACCTCACCTACCCCATCACAGACCTTGATATGAGGTCTGTTCACACGGAGGCTCCACTGCTGAAGGGTCGTCATCAGTTCATATTGGGTATCGAGTTCGGGACCGCTCATCTCACCGATACCGGTGCAAAACATGTTCAGTGGCTTCTTTGCCGTGACCCTGAGATTGGGTTGGCTCAAAGCATCGGCGGCCGCATCTGCCGGGCCTTTGAATGGAGGCAGGTTCTTCTCAACCCTTTCTCGATTGAGAACCTCGAAAGCTTCAGTCTCGACGTAAATGACCCCCCGCACCTCCAGGAGATCGGGGATAGGGCTTCCCCCCTCCGGCGGAATCTGAATCAGCGTCAGGGGAACCGTCAGAATGGTCTTCACGTTTGGAGTAACGAGTTCCCCCACATACCCGTCGCCTCTGGTCGAGGCGACCGTGAGAGTGCCCTTTTCATAGACGATCTCCACGGCCTGACCCTCGATTTCTGGCTCCACCGTGTATCGAACGGGGGTATCCTGTTGTAGGACCCTTCTTATCCTCCCATCAAAGTCGATGATATCCTGTTCCTGGAAAGTATGCTCGAGCCTGGGCATGGGCAGGCGGTGTCTGACCTTTTCTGTTATCTCCTTCTGCTCTGCGATGGTTTCTTCCACTTTTCCTCTCGGCAACTCAGCGATTCAACGACTGTACCAAATGGAGGAGGAGTTCGGCCGACTCCTTTGATCTTTTCTTAAATTTGGGATCGGAAAACCCCGTATGCCACTTGAGCTCAAAAAGCTCGTCCGAGACCACCAACAAACCCGCCAGCTTGACGGAGCGGTAGATGGCCACGGTCATCATGGCGGACATCTCCATCTCTACGGCCAGGATGCCTCTTTCTTGATGCGCTTTCACCTTCGAGGGCGTTTCGCGATATGGCGCATCCGTGGTCCACGCCATCCCCCGGACAAAGGGATACCCTGCTTCACGCAGAGCCGTTTCGAGGATCTTGTTGAGTTCCTTATCCGTTGTCAGGGCCTTGTCCGCGATGGGATAGTGCTGGGAGGTGCCTTCCTCGGATACGGCGCCGGTGGGGACGAACAGGTCTCCGATCCTGAGACTCGGCTGAAGAGAGCCGCACCAACCCAAAACCCAAATCCTCTTTGCCCCCAGGGCGATCATCTTTTCCATGCCCATGACAGCCTGCGGCGCACCAAGAAAAGGCCCGGACAGGGTCATCGGGCTATCTTTGACCTGATAGATCTTAAAGAGGCCGAGATCATGGGGATCTATTTTTTCAGGTTGAATCAGTTTCAGAAGATAGTCGAGGTCTTCAGCAATCAGTGAGAAGAGGACATCAGGACCGACACGGGGATCGCTTTTTCTTTTCACGGGGCGGATGAGGCCCTCCTCCGTCTCTATTTTGGACAGTATCACAGGAATTCCCTCTCGAACCGAGCGCACTGGCCTTCTTTATAGGCAAAGATCTTAACATTTATCCGCCGAAGGCGGATTAATGTGAAGCCCGCCCTGGCGCGATAGCACGAGCCCGTCAATTGTCTCTCTGCTATGAGGCAATTTGACCAGGCAAAATATCTCGGTTAGTGCCAGGTCTGGGCCAGGGTTTTCTAAGGTGCGGGGAGAGGCCATCCTCAGCAGACGCCTCGCCCGTCCTCCGCAGTAGCTTGCTACGGAGGATGGATCGGTTTGAGGCGAAGCTTCGCTAGGATCTCTGGGGATGCCTCAGGAACGGGGCAATATTAGAAATTATCATCCACGGAGGCAACCTTAAAATCGACCAAAAGAGTCAAAAGAAAGTTTCTTTTTTTGTTTAAGTTTTAGAAATGTATGT
>JASFTV010000213.1:0-6247 GCA_050050615.1 Desulfobacteraceae bacterium | reverse complement strand
GATATGGTTCAGTTTGCCCAGAGAGTGCAGGCCCATAATGCCGTCATGATCGGTATTACGGCAAAACAGTTCGCCGACATGGGTTTGATCGCCAGGAAGAGCGGCGGTGTCATCTCGGTCTTGAGCGGAGAAGAAGTGACGGTGCCTGGCATTAAGAGCACGATCTGCACGCTTTTCTGTATCGACCTGTTCGCCGTCTGGCTCTGCGCGAGCATGGGACGAAAGGAAAAAGCGACAAAGGCCATGGCAATGCTCCAACAGGTGCCGGAAGTACTCGCCCAAGTCCTCAATGATGAGACTACAGAACGATTCTCGAGTGAGCTCTCATCCAAAAGTGCCAATAGCTATGCCTCCATCGTGATTGACGCCCTTCATTCCACCGGTACGGCCCTGGAGACGGCTTTGAAGCTTGAAGAGACGAGCTGGACAGCGATTGGAAAGCCTTTGGATTACCAGGATTTCTCGCCCGATACGTTGAGAAAAGACTTCAATGATAACCTGGTGCTGGTCCACGCCACCGATGAAGATCGTTTGTCCGAAGCGTTGGGAACCATCAGAGCCCTCTACCTTGCTGCCATCCCCTTTGCCGTGGTCACCTGTGCCAACGGGTCCCAGACCGAAATCGAAGACTACAATCCGAACCACTGCATCTATCTTCCCAAGATGGCAAAAGGGCTTCAACCATTCGTGGATCTTGTCTTCTATTATCGATTTGCCTTCCATTACGGCTTGGCTCATGGGCGAAGCCCTGAGGATTTCCCTCGAAACCGTGCCAAATCGATCACAGCAGGAAGAACCCCCGCATCGCAGATCTTGACGCCCGCCAAAGAATTGTTTGACCTAGAGCGACGGGATGGGCTTATTTCAGATACCCCTATGCCGCGAGCCGTATTTTCGAGGCAAAGTGTCTGGGAAAGGGACGCCCTTCATAGTGAGGAAAAGACCCATTACCAGGGCATACGCAAGTTGGCTGAGAAGATCAACACCAAGGATCCCCTCAAGGCCCTTCTCAAAGCTCCCCGGTTCGAAACGCTGACCCAAGGCATCCTCGAAAGTCGGTCGGAGGAAACAGAGATCCTTTTGATCCCTCTCGATCAAGCCGCTGATGCAGCCGCAAGAAATGTAGCCGGGCAGTGGAGCCGATATCTCGGCTGTACCATGAAACTCGCTTCGGCCTATGACCCGCTCACTCCCAGCAGAGATGAGTCCCTGGTCATCCTCCTCGCTTCCAAAGACCCGGATGAGGGGAATCTTTCCAGACTCCTGGAGCATCTCCCGCAAAAATGCCTCTGGTTGGGAGGGGATTTGCCGAAAGATGCAGCCACCGTGTTCGAACGCGGTCTGGGATACTTCCCGCTGCGGGAGGATATCGTCAAAGGCGGCGAAGACGACCTCCTCTACGCAGCACTTTGCTTTCTTCTCATGAAGGCCTTCAGGGAAAACCAGCCTTCCAAGGTCGGAACCCTGGAAAAGCATTTCAAGAAGAGTGCCCTCCTCATCCAGAAGATGCTGGCTGATGGGGGGCTTAAACGGTCCGTCCTGGAAGCGATGCGTGCCAACGCCTCCTACAGAACCTCTTTCTTCATAGGACACTCTGCGGGAACCGGGCTCTCCTGGACCCGCCGGTTCGACGAGAAGAGAAACCTCTTCACCGTATATCACCTTCTGGGCGAAAGCGTCCACGGTCCCCTGGTTACCGTAGATCCGCAGGTGGAACACAAATTCGTCCAGATCCTCCCAAGGAATCAGATGGTCTCAACCCACGGAAAAAACCAGATTTCGATCTGGGAGGAACGGTATTTGGGTGGAAAGAGGATGGACCGTTTTTTGGAGGGGTTGGTCCGACCTCCTGCCTATGTTCCAGGCCCCTTCTTTGCAGAAGGACACTGGTATTTACCGGTCCTCCGGGACGACTACAGCGGTGTGCACGACAACCTGATCATATTGGATGCCACCAGCAACCGCCACTTCGGGCGGGCTCTCGACGAATTGGCCACTTACGGCTGTCGTTATGCCCGAATGATTGTGATTTCCCAGGAGGCTTTTCTCAACGACCTGGGAAAAAAGGCTTTCACCAATTACCCCATCAGTCACCTGATTATGCTGCCGTCGTTGCACGAAAAGGGGGACAAGGCCCACATTTCCGGTCTGCTTTTACCCTTTGCTTTGAATCTCTTGGCCACGGCTATGGCGTCGGCCGGTGCACAGCTCAACGAAGCCAAGGAGGGATCATACCGTGGAAGTTGCTGTCTATCAGATTAGTCCCGTTCTCATGGACCTCAAGGCCAATCTGGAGCACATAATCACCAAAATCCATGAGGGCCGAGAAAAGGGGGCTCAATTGGTGGTTTTCCCAGAACTGGCCTTAACAGGGTATTTTGTTGGGCAGGCATACCATGAGGTGGCTCTCAGACTGAATTCCAGGGAGATCAAGAAACTTGCCGCCGCCACAAAAGGGACTGCGGTTGTGGTGGGTTTCATAGAAGAGTCGCCCTCCATGAATTTCTACAACTCCGCGCTGGTCGCACGCGACGGCGAGGTCTTGTTCGCTTACCGCAAACTCAACCTTCCCAACTACGGTGTCTTTGAAGAGCGAAAATACTTTTCCCCGGGCAAACAGGTGCCTGTTTTCAGGCTCCACGACTTCTGTATCGCTCTCTTTATCTGCAATGACCTTTGGCACCCTTCCCTTCCCTACCTCGGCGTCTGCCGAAAGGCGGATGTTTTTGTCAGCATCTACAACTCATCAGAGGGCTCCATGGGGACGGAATTCTCCAACATCGAGAGCTGGGGAATCATCAATACCTTCTATGCTCGCGTCTTCGGGATCTATAATATCTGCGCCAATCGTGTCGGGCAGGAAGCCTGGGAGGAGCAAAGATCCTTTCTCGCCGGGGAGACTGCGAAGATTCGTGACATGAGCGCTGCAAGGCCGCCGTCTGACATTCACACCTTCCGCTTCTGGGGGGGCAGCGAGATCATCAATCCCTTCGGGCAGACGATGTCCAAGGCAGCCCTTCACGAGCCCGATGAGATCTTTGCAGATATCTCCAAGGATTTGCTTCGCAGGAAAAGGATCTTATTGCCCTACCTGAGAAATGATGATCCTTACTTTACGTATCGTGAGCTAGATCGGGTTCTGTTCGGAAGACGGGAGGTCGGCAACTGATAAAGTCTCTGGTTGCGACCTTTGTGCTTCCTTTTGCAAAACACACTTTTGTTCTTAAAATCCCTGACTTTTCCCTGCATCCTTCGCTCTCACAGGGCGAATATATATCCTCTCATCTTTTTTTCCTTCCAATAACGGCCATGTAATGCAATGGCCGGCCATTCATGGAGAGCCTATGGCAATATCGACGTCTGACTTTGAGCTCAAGGGCACCGTCATAGACCATGCCTCTGATGAGACGCTCAAACCCTGTCGAATCGCCCTCTTCCATAAAATCTTCCTTGATATTGAACGCTATCCAACCCCCAACACCGATAAGATTATATGCTTGGGTAAAAGCCCTGGGGGAGATATCACTGAAGCCCAGTGCACCAACGGCAACGAGGCAATTAAACCGCTTTGCTTTTAGCGCCTTTTGAACATCTGGCGACAAGTTCTGAAGATCTTCGACGTAATAGGCAACATAGAGCCCAGGCCGATCACGTTGTGCTGCTTCAGCCGCTTCCGGGACTATATCGATACCCACAAGGGCACTCACCCCTTGACGCTTGAGCGCTTCACCCACAAGCCCATTCCCAGCGCCTATCTCAAGCACGACCAGATCGGAGACCGCGCCGGAGGATCTTAAGACTTCCTTTACCAATAGGCCTGTAACAACTTCAGGAGAGTTATATCTGAGTTTTTCGCAGAACAAATGTTCATATAGGCCAGGAATAGCGTAGATTTTACGGTAGTCATGAAACCTTATCCTTTGTCTGCGTCCACCCCCCTGCTCAATGATGCAGGATTCTTCACTCTGAGATCTCCTGTGAGGTTCATCTTTTGGAAATATGATAGAAAATTTGCCTTTTCCTCTCTGACTAAATGCCATCATTCCCTCTCGAACAGGCGAAAGCATTCACTCGCTCACCGCGAAGCTCCCAAGCCTCTAAGCCCGCTGAACCTTCATATCTATGCTGGACTTAAAGCTTCATTCAATGTTTTGAGAATTTTAGTGCTTTTCACTTTCAGGTGGGGCTAAAGCGTTGTGGCTCTCCTACCATCTCCCCGGTCGGAGTTCAGGCTATGGGCCATTCTTGAAACCGTCTTATCATCAACGATTCCTCCCATATGGCTTAAGGCAAATAATGCCGCGATACGAACATCTTTCTCCTCATCCTTTAGCTTGCCTGCGATCTCTTTGACGGTATGCTTATCAATCCTATCTTTAAAGTGTTTATCAAATCAGCCCTCACTTTTGCCCTCGAATGTTTTCAAGAAGCACCGATCCTATGCCACAGCCCTGTTTTTCTCATCCTCATCCTCTTCCTCCTGATATTGGTGCTTCAGGTCACCATCCACCGTGCCTTGGACACGCTCTCTTTCTTCCGCAAAATCAAAACCCGTCCAGATCCCTATGGAGCCAAGAATGGAATCCTGAGGGTGAAACTGCCTGAATATCTCGAAGTAATAGGCGGCTTCTTTGCTGTTGATGACCGCTTTTGGGTTTTCAGCTTTGATACGCTCAACGTCCTCCTCGCTCAATGCTTTTTCAGCCATTTTTTCTCCGAGGCTCTCACAGCCCGCACCCTGGGTGTACTGCACCTTATAGCGCCAAAGAATCTCATCAGGGAGATACCCCGTATTCTCAAACGCCTTGCGCAGGATCCACTTCTCTATCTTGGCACCATGATGCTCGCGTATTTTGAGTTCAGGTGGGATCTTCATAGAAAGATCCACCATAGCCACATCGAAAAAAGGGACCCTTAGCTCAAGGCTGAAAAGCATGCCCATCCGGTCCGCTCTCTGCAGATTGATATTGTGGACGTTGCCTATGCAACGCCTCGCTTCCATATTCAGCTTATCGAAAGGGAAATGCTTCATATAATGGTATCCTGTGAAGAGCTCATCAGCGCCTTCACCAGTGAGCACCACGGTGACGTAATCAGCAGCCAACTTGCAGGTGAAATAGCAGGGGACGGCACAGCGAACTAGAGATGGATCATAGGTTTCAAGCTTCCTGATCACAGTGGGAAGGGCTTCATGATATTCCTCCTCAGTAAATAGAAGCTCATGATGGGTGGAGCCGATATGTTTTGCTGCGATGCGGGAAGCCTTTAGATCATCGCTCAAATTCCCGTTCTCGTCTCGCATACCGACCACAAAGGTGTGAAGGTGAGGGATCTCGTCCGCGGCAATGGCCGCGACCAGGCTGCTGTCCAGGCCGCCGCTGCAAAAAGAGCCAACCGGCACTTCCGGATCCGCTAACAATCTGTCTTTCACCGCCCTTAGGAACGTTTTCCGAATCAGATCACTGGTCTCCTCAATGTCGGTAAGAAGATGGTCCTCAACCTCCGGGGTCTGGTAGTATTGGACAAACCCATCCTTCGGGGTGTAGTAGTGGCCAGCAGGAAATTCGTGGACTTCCTCCACACCCGCTAGGGTCATGGCCCCAAGCTCAGAGGTGAAGTAGAGTCTGTCATTGTAATAACCGTAGTAAAGAGGCTTGATACCGATGGGGTCTCTTGCCAGCATAAACTCATCCCCATCAAAGATGGCAAAGGCGAACATGCCATCTAATTCCTCGACGCACTCAGGGCCTTTCTCGCGGTAGAGATGAAGAATCACTTCGGTGTCGGAGTTTGTTCTGAATCGGTACTCGGGGCTAAGCCGTGTCCTCAGTCTTCGAAAATTGTAGATCTCGCCGTTGCATATGATCCCTGAACCTCCACCGTCGGCCAAAATGGGTTGGTGACCATAGGCCACATCCACGATGGACAGCCGTGTATGGCCAAAGACGCTGTCACCATGGCAATGGATGCCTCTGTCATTCGGGCCACGATGTGGAAGGGCATCCAGCATACGATTAACAGTCTGTATGTCTGCCTTTCCTATACATCCAGCTATGCCACACATAGTGATCTCCTTTCCTGTAGATTTCTGATCCGTTATGAAAAATCCCCCTCAGAGTTGACCATAGCTTATGGCTTACCTCCCTGTTTCCGGCGATCGGGGAATTCAAAGGCGTCGTCATCTAGGGGGGGTACATCTTTTGGTGGTTCAAATAATGGCCGGCTTCTACTCGAAGTTCTGGAGGAA
>JASFTV010000212.1:0-6254 GCA_050050615.1 Desulfobacteraceae bacterium | reverse complement strand
ATACAAAGCCAAAAAGTATGGCATCAACCAAACCAGTATAAGTGATTCTTCCCTTCTTGGCTTCACCTGGTTGGACTATCCCTGCAAATCTTCCAGAGTACCCTGACTTCAAGGAACTTTTACTGATTGAATCCATAACTGCGGCCATATAGCGGGACCTTGGTGACTATGAGCTTGACACAAAATGCCCGCTCTTCTATATCTTTACCCCTGGCGAACATCTCTACACTCATGATGCTGACCGCTGCGACTGAAATATGGCAAGTTATTTGCGATACACATTACTCGTGATCAAATAGATTTTTTGGAGAGGATGTAACGATGGATGGCATTGTAGGCGTGTATGGCAGTGGCGATAGTGAGCTGGTGAATAAAGCGTTTTTGGCAACCGGTGCCTGTCAACACAGAGGCAAGGCGAGCACCGGGTTGGCTATTGGGAATCGAAAAGGAATCTATTTTCACAAAGGTTTAGGCCGGATCGCAGACGTCATTGACTACAATTTGATCAAAATATTTCAAGATCTGGAACCCATCGGCGCTATTGGGAACATTGGCTATACAAAAAGAAAAATCGCCGAGAAAGTCAATGCGGAGCCCATAGAAATCCAGCCCCGAAAACCCTCTAGATTCAGGCTCGTCTTGACCGTGGACGGCTACCTTCTCAAAGAGGAGGATCTAAGAGCTGAACTTGAACCGGATTATGATCTGGAAACGGATAACAAAACAGAGGTCATAGGGGCTTTGCTGCACAAATACCTCACACGGGGGGGCATTACCTTTGAAGCCGGCAGAAAGCTCGTAGACAAGCTGCACGGCCGGGCAACATTTGCCCTGGTGGGTTTGGTTCATGACGGGAGAGAGCTTTTCATGATCGCCTTGAATGATGACAGAGCGTTTGAGCCCTTCTGCTACGCTAAGATTGATGGCACCTTTATTGTGGCCTCTGAATCATGTTCACACAGAAGACTGAACGGTGTGACCGAAAGGGAGTATGAAGGCGCGGAGATGACCATATGCTCTTCGGATGGATATGAAACAAAAAGACTGAGAGAAGAGCCTTTAATGCCCGACATATTCCAAGGGGTTTATTACGGTAACGTTGCTTCATTGTTTAGAGGAAAAGAAATATTCCAGATCAGGAGGGAACTGGGTCTGGAACTGGTTGACTACTATAAGAGTTCAAAAGCTGACACGGTCATCCCAAATCCCGAATCAGGCTGGGGTGTGACCGTCGGGATAGCAGAAGGTCTGGGTCACATACTCTTCCCGGCTTTGATAAAGCTCCCACAAGCTGTGAGAACGTTTCAAGAGGGCGTTCGTAGTACCAGGCGCCAGGAAGTTGGGCTAAAGTTTGGGGGTATTGATTCCTTGCTCAAAGGCAAGAACATTGCCATGGGAGATGACAGCATCGTACGGGGAAGCGTGAGCGAAGGGGGCTCCGTCTGGGTGGTGTACAACGCAGGTGCTAAATATATTGAGTTCTGGGTCTCTTACGGCCCCATGTTTTTCCCTTCATTTAAGGAGTGGCACCGTGGAAGGGAGTGCTTAACGGAACTCGCTGTTCAGAGAGCTTTCAAAGATGGTAGCCCTTACGATAAAACCCATGATGAAATCAACAAGGGTGTGGCAAAACTCATCGGTGTGGACGAGGTGAAATATAACCTGCAAGAAAGGATTGAAAAAGTCACAGGGAAAGGTTCTTTTCAAGCACTCGATGCCAGTTATCCCATAGCCGAGGCGTATTGGCCGGATTGGCTTAAAGAGGAGGTTGATGAATTCAGGCGCTATCGAAAGTGATTGTAGAGCTGCCCTTCACTTAGCATTCGCTATGAAGGCGAAACCCCGTTCAATACCCTTCCGGTTGAGTTCGAAGAACTTCTCTTTGCCCTTCAGTGCCGCCTCCATGCCTTTAAAGGTTTCCTCCATGCTCAGCAGCTTCGTCTTGGCGCAAAGCGCACCGATCATTACCATATTTATGACTCGGTCTGAACCGACCTCGTGGGCCAGTTCCAACGTGGGCACTTGAAGTACTTCAATATCCGTGCGTGACGGGCTTTCACTAATGAGGGACGAATTAAGAAAGACCAAACCCTTCTCGACCACCACGGGTTCGAATTTCTCGAGGGAGGGGTAGTTCATGGCCACCAGGGTGTCCGGTTTTGAGGCTACCGGTGAGGCGATCTTTCTGTCGGACAAGGTTACCGTACAGTTGGCGGTACCCCCACGCATCTCCGCACCGTAGGCAGGAAAGTAGGTCACATTCAGCCCCTTGAGCATCGCCCCGTGGCACAGAGCGTAACCCATAAGTAAAACGCCCTGTCCTCCAAAACCAGCAAAAATTGTTCGCGTAATCACTTCTTATCCTCATACCCGGTGGTGTCTTTGATCACACCCACGGGGTAAGTCTTCATCATGACCTCGTTGACCCAGGCCCAGGCGTCCTTGGGTGAGAGTTTCCAGTTGGTGGGACAGGGAGAGAGCAGCTCGACCATGGAGAAACCTAAGCGATCTAACTGGGTCTGGAAGGCCTTCTTGATCGCCCTTTTGGCCCGGCGAATCTGTTTGAACGAAGTAAGGGCACAACGCTCAATGTAAACAGCCCCTTCACAGACGGCCACCATGCGGGAAATATCGATGGGACGGCCGTGGATTTTCGAATCGCGCCCGCCTGGAGCCGTGGTCGCCTCCTGGCCCAGGATCGTGGTGGGAGCCATCTGTCCGCCGGTCATGCCGTAGATCGCATTGTTAATAAAAACGGTGGACATTTCTTCGCCGCGGTTGGCCGCGTGGATGGTCTCGGCTGTACCGATGGCTGCCAGATCACCGTCACCTTGGTAGGTCAAGATGAATTTGTCCGGCTGGATCCGCTTGATCCCGGTGGCGACAGCCAGCGCACGACCGTGCGGGGCCTCTATCATGTCATAGTTAAAGTAATTGTAGGCCAGTACAGCACAGCCAACCGGTGGTACGCCGATCGTCTTCTCCCGAAGACCCAGTTCGTCCAGGCACTCCGCCACAAGCCTATGGGCAATAGAGTGGCCACACCCCGGACAGTAGTGGGTTGGCTGGTCCTTGAGGGACTCTGGCCTGCCAAAGACCTTTTTGAAAGCAAGTTCTGCGTTCATACTTCAATCCTCCGGCCCACCTTCCCGTCGCCTTTGGCGGCGGAGCGGATGAATTGGGCGACTTCGGCGGGGGTGGGAACAGGGCCGCCGGGAATGCCGTAGAAGAAAATCTCCGCCCGGTCTCCAACGGAAAGAATGACATCTTCAAGCATCTGGCCCAAGCATAACTCAAAAACAGCCACCTTTTGGGCATTTAATGCCAGTTGACGCAGGGGAGCCGTAGGGTAAGGCCACAAGGTAATAGGCCGGAACAGGCCAGCGGCCATACCTTCATCCCTCAGCTCCTCGATGGCACTTTCAGCGATGCGCGCGGCAGTGCCATAAGCAACGACGATAATCTCCGCGTCGTCCGTCATGATGGCCTCCCATCGCTGCTCTTGAGAAGTGATCCGGTCGTATTTTTCCTGGAGATGCAGGTTGTGGCGATAGAGTATATCCGTGTTCAAGAGCATCGAGAAGATAGCGCGCGCATCACGCCCCTCGCAGCCGTCCAGGATCCAGTCTTTATTGGGAAGATCCTTAGGATCTAGGAAGTCAGGAAACACAACTGGCTCCATCACCTGACCCATCAGCCCGTCACCCAGCAGCATCACCGGTGTGCGATATTTGTCAGCGAGGTCAAAAGCAAGAAACGTGAGTTCAGCCAGTTCTTGACAACCTGCCGGAGCTAGAACAGGCGTTCGGTAGTCTCCGTTACCACCGCCCCGGGTGGCTTGAAAGTAATCTGCGGCCGATGGAGCGATATTGCCGAGGCCTGGACCGCCGCGCATCATGTTGATAATGACCCCAGGCAGCTCCTGCCCGGCCATATAGGAAATACCCTCCTGTTTCAGGGCAATACCTGGCGATGATGATGATGTCATGGCCCGGGCGCCTACTGCTGCGGCACCTAGGACCATGTTGATGGAGGCAATCTCACTTTCTCCTTGAATAAAGGTGCCTCCGACCTCAAGCATACGGGCTGACAGGTATTCTGGCAGCTCGTTTTGAGGCGTGATAGGATAACCCGCGTAAAATCGGCATCCGGCTCGTACGGCCGCCTCCCCGACGACGTGTGAGCCGCGCATGAGCATCTTTTCACTTGGCACGGTACACCTCAATAGCGACTTCAGGGCAGACCGTGGCGCATTGCACGCACCCGGTGCACCCCTTTTCGTCTTCCTCTAAGTTTTCTTTGAACCGAGCAGGATAGTAGCCCTTTTTATTGAGTGCCTCATCCACTCCGATGACTTTGCTGGGACAGACCTCAAGACAGAGCTGACAGCCCTTGCATCGCTCTCTGTCGATCTCTATTTTTCCTTTGATTTTTTTCTTTGCCATAACACGAAGATAAGCTCCTAGCGTTGCTTTTTCATGTTCCAAATTGTATCGGGATTTTGTGAATGTGGTTAAGAACCCAGTACCGAAGTATAGACTATGCTGAAAGGTCAATATTTTTATCTTCGATATGTTATTTTGTCAAACTATTTGTTGTTGTGAGGCTAACTATTTGGGATTACATTAGAAAAAAATTTTTTGAAAAAAATTGTTTTTTTGCTATACTCACCTGTCTTGCTCGGCGTCATCCGATGTCATGGTTCGCCTATTTTGCTCTTCCCTGAATCTCGCCACGCCTTCGTTCCAGAGAGAGTGGCATAGTTCACAAATTCATGAAAAGGAATAGAAAGAGATGGAATCAGGAAAAATTATATTGATTGACGGACATGAGTTGACATACGCACAGGGTGAAACCATCCTCCAGGTGGCCCACCGCAATGGCATAGATATTCCGACGCTTTGTTACATGAAAGGGGTCTCTCCCACAGGCGCTTGTAGAATGTGTCTTGTGGAGGTGGAAGGTGCGAGGACGCTTGTCGCCTCCTGTGCCATGCCTGCGGCCCCGAATATGGTGGTGCACACAGAAACGCTTCGTGTCATGCGGGCGCGTCGTATGAACTTGGAGTTGCTGCTCGCTTCGGGGCACCATAATTGTCTGGTCCACGATCTGGATATGGATTCCTGGACCGATTTCCAGCTCAATGCCATGGCTACCAAGGAGCACTTAGAGATCTGCCCGGTTTATGGCGATTGTCGCCTGCAAGAACTGGGGATTAAGTACCAGATAAGGACGAATCGATTTGCCCCCTCCGAGCCGCACTATCCGATTGAAACGGTGAATCCTTTTATTGTGCGAGATCTTTCACGCTGCATACTTTGCGGCCGATGCGTGCAAGCGTGCAATGAGATCCAGGTAAACAACGCGATCAGTTTTGGGTACAGGGGTTCATCGGCTAAGATTGTGGCGAAAGGGGATCGTGCCCTTAAGGATTCGGACTGTGTCTTTTGCGGTGAATGCGTTCAGGCGTGTCCTGTGGGGGCCCTTCTTCCGAAGGGGGACCTGGAGTTGCCGGATCGGCTGAAGGGCGAGACAAAAATGGTGCGTACCACCTGTTCCTACTGCGGTGTGGGATGTCAGCTCTATCTCCACGTCAGAGGGAACAGAGTGATCAAGGTCACCGGTGTGGAAGATTTGGGGCCGAACTATGGAAGCCTATGCGTGAAGGGCCGATTCGGAAACGATTTCATCCATGACAAGGATAGGTTAAGAACGCCCCTGATCCGTGAAAACGGAAGTTTTCGGGAAGCATCCTGGGATGAAGCGCTGAACCTCGTTGCACAGAAATTGGGCCAGATCAAGCAAGAATCCGGGCCGGATGCGATCGGGGTTTTGAGCAGTGCCCGGATCACGAATGAGGAGAATTACCTGGCCCAGAAATTGACCAGGGCTGTGATCGGGACCAACAACATAGACCACTGCGCACGACTCTGACACTCCTCTACGGTGGCCGGTCTGGCCGCGGCGTTCGGCAGTGGTGCCATGACGAATCCAATTGAGGATATCGAAAAGGCGGATGTGATTCTGATCACGGGCTCAAACACGACAGAGAATCACCCCGTGCTCTCTTCGTATGTGAAACGAGCGGTCACTTTGAAAGGCACAAAGTTGGTCGTGGTGGACCCCCGCAAGGTTCCCATCACAAGGTTTGCCACCCTCTGGCTGAGGCAAAACCTAGGAACGGATGTCGCGTGGATCAACGGGATGATGCATATCATCATCAAAGAGAACCTTTACGATGAGGCTTATGTGAC
>JASFTV010000211.1:0-6263 GCA_050050615.1 Desulfobacteraceae bacterium | reverse complement strand
TTTTGGTGGAACTCTCCGGGATATGAATGCGGCCACAATCGCCGCCGCGAGCATGAAAGAGGCGATCAAGCGTGCAGGCATTGAACCCGGCATGATTGATGATGTGCGATTCGGCTGCTGCATCGAGCCCGCCGACGCCCTCAATGTGGCAAGGGTTGGGGCTCTCATGGCCGGCATACCCGACACCGTGGCCGCCGTGACCATAAACAGGGTATGCACCTCTGCCATGGAAGCGGTCATATCAGGCATGGCCATGATCCGTGCAGGCATGGCGGACATCATTCTTGCCGGCGGTACCGAACACATGTCCGGCATCGCCTACACGGTGCCCAGCGCCCGATGGGGATGCCGACTCCAGGATCAGGTTTTTGTGGATACCATGATCCACGCCCTTCACTGTGGTTCCCACCTCCTTCCCGGTCCTGAGAAGGGGCCCGTCAAAGAAGGCATGCCGGTGGAACTATTCAAGGGCAAACCTTATATCATGGGCCATACCGCTGAATTCGTCGCCCAGATGTACAACATCAGTCGCGAAGAGATGGATGAGGTCGCCCTGCGCAGCCACAACAATGTGGAAAGGGCTACCGTTGAGGGAGATTTTAAGGGGGAGATCGTGCCGATCGAGGTCCCTCAAAAGAAGGGCAAGCCTCCGATTATTTTCGACAAAGACGAACACTTCCGCCCGGGCCTCACCATGGATCAACTGGCCAAGCTACCGCCGGCTTTTATTCCCAATATTGGAAAGGTAACAGCCGGTAATTCATCAGGCATTAATGACGGGTCTAGCGCTATGGTCATTATGTCTGCGGAAAAGGCCAAGGAACTGGGCATTCAGCCCATGGCGAAAATCAGGGCAACCGGCCGTGGCGCTTGCCACCCTTCTGTCATGGGATTGAGTCCTGTCCCGGCCATCGGGAACCTTTTGGACAGGCACGCGGATCTGAAGCTCGAGGATTTTGAATTGATCGAAGTTAATGAAGCCTTTGCCGCTCAGTACCTGGGGTGCGAAAAAGAGCTCGGCCTTAACAGGGAAATTACCAACGTGAATGGTTCCGGTATTGGGCTCGGCCACCCGGTAGGATCCACAGGCACCCGCATTATGATCACCCTCATGTACGCCATGAAAAAGCGGGGCAAGAGTTTGGGTCTTGCAACACTCTGTGGCGGCGGTGGCATATCCCTGGCCTGCGCCCTCGAGATGCTCTAGATCAAGAACCTAACCGCAGACCCGCCTGTCGAAGCAAAGCGAACCTGTCTGCCTCAGGCAGGGATCCCGTTCACGGGGCCTCGCCTGAGCTCGCGCCCCGCCTGTACAAAATGCTAATGGAGCAAACAATCGGAAGGGTCGCTTAACCTTCCTGCGACGCAGGATTCAATCCCGCAGTTAGGGATTGAATATTGGAGAAGGCCTTAAGGCAAAAACAAATACGGTTTGTTTTTTCCGTATTGCCTTCTCCTAACAATGTTAAGCGATCGACTCCGCTCAGGTTTGCCGATTTTTTCCCTCTGTGGCTCGAGCGAAGCGGGTGGTGAGCTTTTTTCTGCGTTCATCTGCGTTGATCTGCGTCCCCGTGCCTGCCCGGTAAGTGCTTCGCGTCGTACTGGGGTGGTTAACGATAATACCTCTGCGCCTCTGCGTGCTCTGCGAGAGGTATAGGAAATCCTAGAAGTGTTTCAGGGGTGCCTTGCCGATGGCAATGACATTGAACCCCATATCAAACAGTCTTTTATGATCCAAAATATTCCGGCCATCAAAAATGAACGCAGGCTGGACCATAGACTTAAAAATACGCCCGTAGTCTAAACCCCGATAAAGATCCCACTCCGTAAGCACTGCTATGGCGTGCGCCCCTTCGGCCGCTTTGTAAGGGTCCGTCTCAAAAATCACACCATCCGCAAAACGTTCCAGGTCTTTCCTGGCATTTTCCAAGGCCTGGGGATCGGTGATCACAACCTCAGCCTGCTCTTCCAACAGTCCCTGAGCAATATAGATGGCGGGTGATTCACGGGTGTCGCCCGTATTTGCTTTAAAGGCAAATCCAAGAAGGGCGATTCTTTTCCCCGAGACGGTGTTAAACATGTTGCTCAGCATATCCTGGATAAACCTGCTTTCCTGCCACTCGTTGATCTCCACCACCGATTCCCAGTATCTGGCCACCTTCTCGAGGCCGTAACTTTCACAGATATAAACGAGGTTAAGAATATCCTTTTTAAAACACGATCCACCGAATCCCACACTCGCTTTCAAGAACTTGGGACCGATTCTGGAGTCCATTCCAATAGCATAGGCGACCTCATCAATGTCCGCCTCGGTCTTTTCGCAAAGGGCGGAGATGGAATTGATTGAAGAGATTCTCTGGGCCAGGAAGGCATTGGCTGTGAGCTTGGAAAGTTCCGAACTCCAAACATTGGATTCAATGATCTTCTCCCGTGGGACCCAGTTGGCATAAATCTCCACGATCTCGTTTCTCGCCTTGATGCCCTCCGGCGTCTCTCTGGACCCAATGAGTACGCGGTCTGGATGTTCAAGATCACGAATGGCTGTTCCTTCTGCCAGAAATTCCGGATTGGAGACAACCTCGAAATGGATGTTCTTTGAATTCTCATTGAGTATACGCTCCATGGCTGAAGCGGTTCTGACGGGCAGGGTCGATTTTTCCACAACGATTTTGCTGTTCTTCGAATGGGCTAAGATCTGCCTGGCCGTCTTTTCCCAGTACTGTAGATCCGCAGCCTTGCCTGCACCCTGCCCGAAGGTCTTCGTCGGGGTGTTCACAGAGACAAAGATGATCTCGGATTCTTCGATGCCCTTCTCTATTTGCGTTGAAAAAAAGAGATTCTTATTGCGCGCTTTTTTTACCACCTCGTCCAGGCCAGGCTCGTAGATGGGAAGATCCTTGCTGTTCCAGGCGTGAATCTTTTCTTTGTCGATGTCCACCACAAGGACTTTGTACTGTGGGCATTTAGAGGCAATCATCGCCATGGTGGGACCACCCACATACCCCGCGCCGATACACAAAATCTTCTTCTCAAAAACCATTATTCTTCCCCTCTCGTGAAAGAGCATTTTATCACGAAAGCACCCCAGTTGAATAGGTTTCACATTCAACCCCAGTACGATCTGCCGGACCTACCCCAGATAAATAGCCCTTCGGCCCCAGTTGAATAGCCTTCGGATTCAACCCCGGTGAAATAGCCGCCTGCAGCGGATTTCACGGGGCACGCGGGGTAAACATTTAACAGGGCAGGCGGGGCGAGCGGGGCAGGTGGGGCAGGTGGGGCAGGCGAAAATAGGGAAAGCACGAAAAAAGGGCCTCACCGCCCGTCCCGCTAACGCGGGTCCAGAGGCTGCCCATTGAATCCGGAGGCTATGCAACCGGGGGCGCTAGCACTATTTCACTGGGGTGTTTTCGTGATTCTCTTCTTCTGCCGGCTGGCGTCTGTCTACTGTCTCCTGTCTTCTCTTGCTTTGAGCTCTCTTTTCGCTTTCAGCTTCCCTCTTCTATCTTCTCTTGCTTTGAGCTTTGAGCTTTCAGCTTTGAGCTCTCTTTTCGCTTTCAGCTTCCCTCTTCTATCTTCTCTTGCTTTGAGCTTTCAGCTTTCAGCTTTGAGCTCTCTTTTCGCTTTCAGCTTTGAGCTCTCTTTTCCCTTCTGTCTCCTACTTGCCCTGAGCCGCGTCGAAGGATCCTCTGTTATCTGACCGCCTTGTAATACTTTGTATACCACTTCACAAACCTCTCCACCCCTTCATGAACCGTGACGCTGGGTGCATATCCGAAATCTTCCACCAGCTTATCCACATCAGCCCAAGTTGCGGGCACGTCCCCCGGCTGTATGGGCAAGAAGTTCTTTTTTGCCTTTTTTCCGAGGGATTTTTCGATCGCTTCGATGAAATCCATGAGCCCAACAGGCGAATTGTTGCCGATGTTGTAAAGCCTGTAGGGCGCTCGAGACTTGGAAGGATCGGGCTTTTCTCCGCTCCACCCCGTATCTCCCTTGGGCGGCTTGTCCAGCACTTTGATCGTCCCGGCTACGATGTCATCGATATAGGTAAAATCTCTTTTCATGTTTCCATGATTGAAAACATCTATGGCTCTGCCCTCCAGGATCGCCTTGGTAAAGAGAAACAAAGCCATATCCGGTCTACCCCATGGTCCATACACCGTAAAATAGCGGAGTCCTGTCGTTGGTATGTTAAACAAATGGCTATAGGTGTGGGCCATCAGTTCATTGGATTTTTTTGTCGCTGCATAAAGGGATATGGGATGGTCCACGTTGTCGCTTGTGGAAAAGGGATACTTCTCATTCAATCCGTAAACGGAACTGGAGGATGCAAACAAAAGATGGTTGATGCTATGGTACCGGCAGCATTCCAAAAGGTTGAGAAACCCTGTGAGATTGGCACGGATATAGCTGTGCGGGTTTGTGAGTGAGTACCGGACACCCGCCTGCGCAGCCAGGTGACAGGCCGTATCGAATTTCTCTTTTGAGCATAACTTCTCGAGGCCTGCCTGATCTTCGAGGTCCATTCTTTTGAAACGGTACGTAGGGTATTTTCTGCTTTGAACCCAATCACCCGCTTCTGCCTTTGATCGCTCTATCCCATCTCTTTCCAGACGGCCGTATTTAAGATTCACATCATAGTAGTCGTTGATATTGTCCATACCGACCACCTCATCGCCTCTTTCCGCAAGTCGGATAGCCGTAAAAGACCCGATAAAACCGGCCGTCCCCGTCACAAGAACTTTCATCTCTCCACCCTGTGGCAGTGTTCATGTTTGTTAGTAACTTGTTGTACTTCATAAGGATATCAGGAATGATTATTTCCTGTCATCATTTTTCTTTTACTCATCGAGCGATTCCGCACAGACTTACTATATTGACTCCTTTCGTGCTTTCATCGTTTCGTGTTTTCGTGATGATCTTAAAAGACAAAAAGCAGGAAACCCCTTCCGAGTCTCCTGCCTTTATTCAGTTTGATCTCAAAATGTGGACTGTTTGGCTATTCAACTGGGGCCGAAGGCCTATTACTGAGGGGAGCATTTAATTGTTTACGGAGAAAGGTGCCTGCTGATGGTCAGGACCATGAAGTCTTTTCTGTAGTGACTGGTGGGAGGGCGCCGTGCTTTTCGCGACTTGTCTATGGGGGAAACCGCAGCTCCGCCAACGGCGGAGAACGCGGAGGGCCTCGGGCTCGTAGAGCCTACGCCTCGGAGAGGGCAAAACTCCCCTGTGGACAAGTCGCTGAAAAGACCAGCCCGGGAGCCTCGGAACGAAAGAAAAGACTTCATGGTCCTTATTCAATGCATGTCAACTATTTTGTGCTCCCCTTAGTAACTGGGGGCAACAACGTCATAATCCCGTCGAATCATGTAACCAGAACAACTAAAACTTCCAGATCAAATGAGGCGAGACTTATTCAGTGGAGATTTTTTGGAAGGTCACTTTTCGAAGATGATCATTGAAGCAGACCTGAAACTGGTCAAAGATACCTGTGCGCCCTAGAACATTGAATCCAACACCGAGCCGCTCCGAAAACCCTATAGGTGCAGTGACCTCGTAGCCACCGATTTCCAGACGAAGGTCGTAAAAATAGGCAGGGATGAAACTCCCGTCGGCAACCACGATCATTTGGCGACGGCCCTTTTCCCAATCGAGGCCTAAGCGGCGAGCGTCATCTGCACTTAAAATACTAAATGTCGCACCCGAGTCAACATATGTCCAGACCTTGCGGTCTTCGATCAAGACCGAAACAATGGGCATCAGGTACTGTTTGTGAAGGACGTACGGGAATTCTATAAGAGACATGCCATATCTTCTTCACGAGGAATGCGGAGTACGGAGGGTATCTTCCCAGGGTCGATCTTACGGGCCTCAGCCTCTACCTCTGGACCGGACTCCCCAACGGCAACCAGTGCCTCGTTCACAACCGCAACATATTTGCCAGGGTACTTGGTCACAAGCTCGCTAAAATGCTCAACGATCCAAAGGTCATCCTTATCCATAACTTTTCCGATCCTCAAAAAAGATATTTCTCACGGAAGCAACGACAGACCTACTCACAATACGAGATAACTCTTCTATTGTCAACCCATTTAAGATTCGACTGTTCCCTTCTTCTTTCGTGCTTTCCCTACTGCCCTCCGACCTCTGACCTCCGCCTTCTTTCCGCTTTCAGCTCTTCCTCCCTGCCGCGCCGTAGCCTTGGCGAAGGCGGATGCCTTCTCTCCTCCGCTATGCGCCATGCTCTATGCCCTTTGCCC
>JASFTV010000210.1:0-6263 GCA_050050615.1 Desulfobacteraceae bacterium | reverse complement strand
ATTCCGCCTCTTCAGATGGGGTCCGGCAGGAGGCGACATGGATGAGGTCTCCACTTCCCGTTTCACATTTGAGAGGTTCTGATTTTTCCATCAGTGCAGAGGCCGCATCAAGAATGGTCTGGGTAGAGCGGTAATTCTTGGACAGAAGGATCTGTACGGCACCCGGAAAATCATTCGAAAAGCGGTGGAAGTTTTTGACATCAGCCCCCCTAAACCCATATATGGCCTGATCCGGATCCCCTATAGCGCAAATCTCGCCACGGCTTCCGCGAACAAGCGCTTTTAGAAGGGCGACCTGAATCGGATTCGTATCCTGATACTCATCCACGAAAATCTTAGGAAAGCGCTCCCCATAATCCGAGCAGACATCAGGGTCATCTTGAAAGAGTCTCAGGGTTTCCACCTCCAGGTCATTCAGGTCAAGCATGCCCAGGTCGTTCAGCTTTTGCTGGTATTTCTGGTAAACAGGGTAAAAGGGATCTTGGACTGGGTCATGACGGTCACCCATGACGGTGGCCATCTTGAGGGCGGGGAGGGTTTTCTGGAATCTTGCCGTTCCCCGAGTCCCTTTCTTTGATTCGGTAAGGGCCTGTTGCACGAGGATTGAGGCATCCAGCTCTGAACAAAGGGTGAAATCACGGGGCAGATTCAGTTTATTGGCCTCGTTCCTGAGGACTTCCAAGCAGAAGTTATGAAAGGTGCCGATCCGGATTCGCCCTGAAACTTCTTCAGAGAGCAACGCAGCAAGCCTTTTTTCCATCTCTTTGGCCGCTTTATTGGTGAAGGTGACGGCGAGGATCTGTTCCGGCGCTACTTGCCCTGAATGAATCTGGTAGGCGATCCGATGGGATAGGGTCATGGTCTTGCCTGTACCGGGGCCTGCCACGATTAGAAGATGGGCGCCTTGATGAAGGACGGCCTGCCTCTGGGCTTCATTCAGCGGATCTAGAATAGGGTCTGAAGGATGGGCTTGATCGCGCTCTGAACGGGCCTCTATTTTTTGAACGGATAGCTTGCCGGAGGGAAATGCTTCTTCCTTTTGTGCCGTTCCCCCATCGGTGAAACAGAAAAGGGAAGTCTGGCCGGAGAGTTCGCTTATCTCTGCCGGCTCAAAGAGCCGGATCAGCCCGTATTCACCGTCGTAGCCCTCTTGGCAGATGACTTGATTCCGCCGCATTCTGTGGATGGCCTCTCCGAGGAGAGGACCTCCCAGACCCTCAATATCCTTGAGGGAGGCCCCCATAAGGATATGCAGTTCTGGACCGAGGGCTTCAAGAAGCGCTTCATAGAGGGAGGAGACTTTTTTTGTAGAGGGGCCACAGCCTAGAATTTCAGATAGGATTTCGGGCAGCGGGATCAGGCTGTAAAAGTCTTTTGAGAGTTTTGGGGTGTCGCGATCTGAGAGCTCCAAAACGCGGTGCATGACACCAATGGTCAGAGGTTTCCCGCAAGTGGGGCAGATTCCCTGATGATCCCTGGTTTGACGGGGATGAAGCCTCACCTGACATTTGCGGTGCCCATCGAAATGATATTTGCCCTCTTGTGGAAAGAACTCGATGGTGCCCTCGAATCCGGTTTTTTGGATCATGGCCTCTGTGATGTGATCGTAATCCAAAGCGATATCGAAAATGTTAGCCTCTCTGCCGAGTTTAGACGGGGAGTGGGCATCGGAGTTCGAAACCAGAATGTAGTCGTCGAGGGAAGAGAGACATCGGTTCATGGGTGGATCCGAAGAGAGACCCGTTTCAAGGGCACGAATGTGTGAGGTGAGGTCACCGAAACACGCCTCCAGGGATTCAAAGCCCGATTTAGAGCCAAAAAGAGAAAACCATGGGGTCCATATATGGGCGGGGATGGAAAACGCCCTATCGCTTACCTCGAGCACGATCTCCAGGAGATCCCTGGAATCAAGTCCCAAAATCGGTCTTCCGTCAGAGGTGATATTGCCTATCCGCTCCAGGCGTTGCTTCAGCCTTATGACGGCGTCAAAATCAGGCAAGAGAACCAGGTTATGTATTTTTCTTGTTTTTCCGGCCCGCTTGTAGATACAGCTGATTTCGCCTGAAAGTAAGAAACGTGCAGGTGCCTGGCAGGAGAGCGGAACAGCGCTTTTAATCTCTTCCTGTAAATCAGGCCTCAACTGGTAAAGCCCGTTTTCTGCCTCCACCAACTTCTCCTGAAGTTCGGCGACCCAGCCTGGATGTGTGAAATCGCCCGTACCAATCAGGGTGATTCCTTTTTTCTGAGCCCAGACGGCGAGTTGCTCAGGAACCAGGTCCCGGGAGGTGGCGCGAGAGAAGTGAGAGTGTATGTGCAAGTCAGCTATGAATCTCATAGCCAGGACTATTTCCCACCGGCGAATTCATGTCAATAGCAAAATAATCCAAAGCGACGACTGCCACGTTCTGGCCCTTACCTACACGCAGCAGCCATCATCTTTTTCCGAAGGAATGATTCAAATAGCCCTTGAAGATAGCGGGCCATTCCATTAAACTCAAGGCGCCCAACCAGAAAACCCCGGCAACGCTTTATCTCAATAGTCTTTCCACACAGGGCTTTGACCGGTAGAAGCGTTCATGATATTTGCAACCGATTCGGTCAGAAAGAAGATGACCCAATGATGAACAGGAGGTTTATTCGTGGCGAACATCCTTTTTTATTCGAGGAACCGATCGACCAGTGTTGAACAGATCGATGAGCAGAGCGTGAGATCTTCCTGCCGTCTTCAGGATACATTGACGGATGCCCTTGTGGAGGTCACCGTGAGAATTCCCGATCTTGAAGTGACGGACGTCATTGGGGAAATTAGGCGGTCAGCTGGGGAAGAAGAGATCAATGTCGCGGAAGCCCTCAGGAAGGTCATCGGCATTCGGGTCGGACCTGGTATGAAAAAGATCATTAAAGGACTCATCGGGGATTCGAAGACTGAGCAACAGTTGGGATTCATGGTGGAGGAATGCTGCAACGGCGTTATCCTGACCTTCACCAAGGATGTATTGCTTCACGCGCCGAAAGATAAATTGAAAGAGAGAGAATACTTCGAGAACATGGTGAGATCAAATCCCCGGCTGTACAATAGTTGTGCCGCCCTTGCACCGGGCAGTCCGCTCGTGGAAGGGATCAAACCAGAATAAGATCGCTTCGCGATTCTATAAAAGGAGCCCAAAAGCTCCAAGACACTCTTGAATCCACAGCATAATACCAAAGCCCGGAGAATCGAGATTATTATGCTTAAATTCACACGCAATAAACTGGTGAGCATTTATAGAAAAGACCAAGACCGCCTGCTTGCACATGGCATCCTTGAGGATGATATATATGGTTTAGAGGTCGATGTTGCCATAAGCATAGCCCATCTGGAGATCCTGTCCATTGAAGGCAGATGGAAAAGGGCAGAAAACTTCGAATGCCCCAGAGCCATTCCCTTCCTGCAGGAAGCCGTAGGGTTCCGAATGGGTGAGGGGTTCTCCCAGAGGGTGCGAAAAATCATAGGTCGAAAGGCATGCCGACATTTTGCAGATATCATCATCGAATGTTGCGATGCCGCACAAATGGCGGCCCATGTAATCCGATGGGAAACAGAAAAGGAAAAAAAGCCTGATCTCAGGTTTGACGATTTTCTTTCCAATGACACAGGAGAGGCAACAAGTCCCGCTGATGACTTCTCCATTTCAAGAGAGCAACGTGCGAAGCCAAAAGCGGAAGGTGTGCCGGCTCAAGAGCGGGTGAAGGGTGCCGAGGGCATGGTCATAGATCTTCATGTCCACACGTCTCCTGCCTCGCCCTGTAGCTCAGCTACCGTTGACGAAATCATCCAAGAGGCCAAAAGGATTGGCCTCGACGGGGTTTGCCTGACGGATCATAACCATGTCTGGAACCCTGATGAGGTGGCAGAGCTGAGGCGAAAATACGACTTCCTTATCTTGAGAGGGAACGAGATCACAACGGATCAGGGGGACATGGTTGTATTTGGTCTTGAAAAGGAGGTCAAGGGAATCGTGAGGCTGGAGGATCTCAGGGAGGAGGTCTCAAAGGCAAACGGATTCATGATTGCGGCTCACCCCTTCAGGGGATTCCTGACCTTCGGGATCGGCAAACTCGGGTTGACCCCGGAAAAGGCCATGGAGAGACTCCTTTTCAGACTTGTGGATGCCGTGGAAGTGATGAACAGTAAGGTCACTCAAAAAGAAAACAGCTTCGCCGCAAAGGTTGCTGAGGGGCTTAGTTTACCTGCAACGGGCGGGAGCGATGCCCACGAGGTTTCTGAAGTGGGGATTTACGCTACCCAGTTTTCCCATGTAATTAGGGATGAAAAAGATCTGATTGAAGCCCTGAGAGCGGGAGAGTTTTCATCGATTGCCTTTAGGAAAGAGGGAAGGAAAAGGAGCCGTGCATATGGAAGTACAACGTGACTGGAAAAAACTGATAAGAAGGATGGAGCTTTTGATGAGGCTCAAGTCCTTTCCTGTAGCATTCAAGATGCTGGAAAAGAAGGAACAGCTTGACCAAATTCCCTTTATGCGAAGAACCCAGAGGAAGATGACGCTTTGTCAACTGATCACCCTTGTCAGGAACTTCGACTGGACGGTGGGGGCCGAACTGGACGATTTTCTCTCGCCCATGTGTGCTTCCATCATAGGCTTAACGGATACCCCCGAATTATATAAGGATGGCACGTTTCGAAGCATCGTGTGGGTGAAGTCAAAGGAAGATGGCATGAAATATGAGGCGTCCATCCCCCGTCTCCCGCTGGGAAAATATGAGGCCTTGGCCATGGCGCCTCTGGTCTACAACCCTTTTGAACCGGACATCGTCCTCATCTATGCCAATCCGGCCCAAATGATGCTTTTAATCAACTCCCTGCAGTTTGAGGACTATGAGGTGATGGAATTTTACTGCGTAGGGGAAACCTCCTGCTCCGATGCCATTGCTAGATGCTACCTGAACGGCAAACCGTCCTTGACCATTCCCTGCTATGGTGAACGGCGTTATGGGCATGCGCAGGATGAGGATCTGGTGATGGCCATACCCGTGGGCATGATGGAGAAGGCCTTGAAAGGCATGGAGGTGCTCTACCGCAGAGGCATTCGATACCCCATCAGTTTTGCTGGCGTTGAGCAGGATCTCACCAACGCCTTTCCCGCGTCTTACGGAGGTATACAGGAATTGGAAACAATCCGGGGAAAAGACAATCGTTTGTTACTGGGCGTGACCGGAGGCATTGCGACGGGAAAGACAACCGTGGCCAAGATGCTGGAAGAGATGGGTGCGCCCATGATTGATTTCGATATTATTGCAAGGCAGGTGGTCGAAGCCGGGAAGCCGGCTTGGAAAGAGATCGTTGATTACTTCGGAAAGCAGGTTCTGCAGGAAGACGGCCGTCTGGATCGGAAAAAGCTGTCCGATATCGTGTTCAAGGATATTGAAAAGAGAAAGAAACTGGAAAGCTTCACGCACCCGCGGATCAGCGAGGAATTTGTGAAGCAAGTGACAGAGATTGCGACTATGGATCCTAATGCGATTATTCAAGTGGACATCCCCCTATTGATAGAGTTGAATCTCCAGTATACCTTCCATAAAGTTCTTCTCGTTTACATACCGGAAGAGATGCAGATAGAGCGTCTGATGAAGCGCGACGGTATTACCAGAGAGGCGGCAGCGAACATACTCAAGGCCCAGTTTCCCATTGATGAAAAGGTGGGATATGCGGACTTTGTCATCCACAATGAAGGGTCTGTGGAAGAGACGAGAAGGCAGGTTGAAGAGGTTTGGAAAGAGCTCAAAAGGATTCAAAAGGAGAGGGCAGGATAAAATTCTCTAGGTGTGAGGCTCAAGGCTCAGGGAGAAAGGTCTTCGGGGAGGAATAGCCATGAATCATTTTCCTCTTTCTTTAAAAGAGGTAGAGCGAGTGGAGATTGTGACGCTCATTGATAATTATGTGGATGTTTTGCTCACGAGCACGGATACGGTAGAACGTCCGCCAAAAGCAAAGGACGAAAAGATCCCAAGAGATACCCTCCTCGCAGAGCATGGTCTTTCCCTTCTGGTCACGGTCTACCAAGGTGAGAATAAGCATACGCTGCTTTTTGACACGGGCTACAGCCCTGTTGGCGTTCCCCATAACGTTGAGCAACTGGAAGTCAACTTAGCGGAGATCGAGGCGATCATCCTGAGCCACGGCCACATGGATCATGCCGGGTCCCTCTACACGCTGCTTGACAAACTGACCAAGCCGGTGCGTCTATACCTTCACCCTGGTGCCT
>JASFTV010000209.1:0-6269 GCA_050050615.1 Desulfobacteraceae bacterium | reverse complement strand
TCAAGTCATTCCCATCCTGCACCTGTTGCACGTGCCAGCCGTACGCTTCGAATCGTACTGTGCGATTCTCTGTGAAGGCGAGGTCAGTACTTCCATCGATGCTGATGTGGTTGTCGTCGTAAAGATAGACCAGCTTGCCGAGTTTCAGATGGCCGGCCAGCGAAGCGGCCTCGTGAGAGATGCCTTCCATAAGGTCACCATCGCTGACGATGGCATACGTATAGTGATTGACAATCTCATGACCTGGGCGGTTGAACCGGGCTGCCAGGTATCGCTCGGCAATGGCCATGCCCACACCGTTCGCAAAACCCTGTCCCAAGGGACCCGTGGTGGTCTCGACCCCGATCGTGAGGTATGATTCCGGGTGGCCAGGCGTAAGACTTCCCCACTGGCGAAAATTCTTCAACTCCTCCAGGGGCAAATCATACCCTGTCAAATGAAGGAGGCTATAAAGCAGCATAGAACCGTGCCCGGCGGACAGAACAAAACGATCCCTGTCAGGCCATTTGGGATTGGCAGGATTATGCTTTAAGAATCGAGTCCACAATACATAGGCCATGGGAGCTGCCCCCATGGGCATACCGGGGTGGCCGGAGTTTGCTCTCTGAACGCAGTCTGCGGAAAGCATCCGAATCGTGTTGACGCAGAGTTGATCCAATTCCATTTTGTTTCCTCCTCCTTCTTTTCTGATTTCAGGTGAGGTTTTAGTTCCGTCTGGTCTAAGAGTCAAGGGTCTTTGGGGTCTCCAGCCCTGATTCGCTTTTCGCTCTAAGGTTTCGGGTTGTTAAGGTGGCCCCGGCAGATCAAAAGGGGGTCATAAAGGCCATGGCAGAGAGGGCAAGTTGCGGCAGCACCTGCTGTGGTGATTGAGAAATTCTAGCGATAGTCCCCGTAACGCTCCATCAATGGTTTTAGCGCCTCGGTTTTCTCCGTCACATCTTGGGTTTCAAAGGTGCAGGTCGGGCTTTCGATGATGCCCAGGTCTGAAAGGGCATTTTTTATGATGGGAGCGGCGATGGGTCGGTATGTCTCCATGAGGCTTTGCAGGTACTCGCCCGTTTCCCATATCTGCCGCAAGTGATCAGGGTAATCTTCCCGGTTACCGCTTAAGTTGAGTGATGATGCAGTTATCTTCTGCCAGGCCCGAGGCGCAAGATTGGCCCCTGCAGATACAATGCCGCTCAGGCTCGGGTATCTGAGAAAATGAGACTCCTCTTCATCGTAAATCCGGAAGTCACTTCTTGATCTCACCGCCTTCTGGTAGTTTCGCACCCTATCAAGAGATCCCGAAAAGATAAGGCCCTGTATGGGGCTTATCCGGGTAAGTTCTTTGAGAATGCTGGTACGTATATTCCTTCTCTTGAGAGGCTGGGCCAATTCCTTGATCAGGGCCGGATTGTTATGGAGAAGATAGCGCCCTTTCACGGCGGCCGATAGATTCTGGTAATGAAGGAACAGTCCTCGGTTGCTGTGATAATAGAGAGGGGTATCCACCCAGAAGACAGGCCCCGTATATCTTCTTTTCTTTAATCTTTTTTCGAGGAGAAGAAGGGTCTCTCTTGTGCCCTCTTCGGTTCCCTGGCTGATCCAAACCAGAATGGGAATCTGTCCGCGAACCACCACAAGCGTTTTTTCCAGGAGCTCCTCTCTCTGAGCGCTGTTCAGATTCTTGCCTTCACCCAAAACAGGGCTGGCGAGATACAGTGCCTGGACGTGGGGGAGCACGCTATCCAAATGTCGCCCCAGACCACGGCCGTCAATATCTCCGCTCGACTTAAGCGGCGTGATCAGGTCAATGATGAGTCCCCGGGGGGAACTTGAAGCCACCATTTAGTCTGAATTCCTCTCTTCCCAGCAGGTCATGTAGATGGACAACGCCTTTCACTTTCTTTTTCCTGTCCACAATACAGAGGTGGGTTATCCCATACAATTCCATGATACCGAGGGCCTCTGCGGCCAACTGGTTTTCATCCACAGTTTTCGGAGAGGGCGACATAATTCTTTCTACCCTCAGATTCTGAATATTCTTTTGCCTGGTCAGAGCCCGTCTCAGGTCGCCATCGGTTATGATGCCTGCAAGTTTGCCTTCTCCGTCTACAACGAGCGTTGCACCGATCCCCTTTGCATCTATTTCTTTGACAGCCTGTTCTACGGTAGAGTCCAAAAGAACCACCGGTATGTGATCGTCGGTCAACATCACCTCTTTAACCTTGGTGGAAAGCCTTTCCCCGAGGCTGCCGCCGGGGTGAAATCTTTTGAAATCCTTTGTGCTGAAACGCCGAGAGTTGATGAGGACCACGGCAAGGGCGTCCCCCATGGCGAGGGCGGCCGTGGTGCTGGCGGTTGGCGCCAGACCCATGGGACAGGCCTCTCTCTCCACCCCTACATCGATAACCACATCACTTTCCAGAGCCATAGGAGAATCGAGGGATCCGGTGAAAGAGATGATCTTGGTGCCCATCCTCTTGATAATGGGTAGAATGTTGTTGATTTCCACGGTCCTGCCGCTATGGGAGATGGCGAGCAGAACGTCATCCCGTGTGACCATTCCCAGGTCCCCGTGAATCGCCTCGGCGGGGTGAAGGAAGAGTGAAGGTGTGCCAGTGCTGTTGAGGGTTGCTGATATTTTTCTGGCAACGAGACCGGATTTGCCCATGCCGGTGAGAATGACCCTGCCCTTGGCCTTCAAAATCATATGAACAGCCTGTTCAAATTCGGGACCAACGCGATCCAGGAGATCGATGATCGCCTGGGCCTCTATATTGAGAACCTCTTTTACCTGATCAATCACCATGGCAGTTTTTGCGGCCGTGCTTCTTTGGAATCGGCTTTGGAAATTTGAACAGCCGGATGACTTGGTTCTTTAACATTTTCCCAATGGCTTCACAAGGAATAATGTACACCCCGGGGCTTTCAAATACAGCACGAGAATTGAAAGGCAGGCCGCATGTCCATTAGCCTTGAGATCCTTAGAGCACAACGAAGCTCAAAGAAAGCGTTGAAACCTTTGTCAGCTGCGGGGATTCGTATCCAGGATTTCCGTGACTGCATCTTTGAGTTGAAATTTACGGAGGTTTATACTACATGTACGGAAATGTTATCTTAACATATAACAAACACTTACAGGGTTGAAGGATGAAGATTGAACAATTTCCGCAAGATATGAGAGCCAGTCTCCTGCCTGAATCGACAGGTGAGATGATTTACCGGTGTCTCGGATGTGATTGCGAAATCGGTATCGAGCGCCTTTTGTATACATGTCCAGAATGCGGCAGTGTGCTGTTGCTTTATGACAAGAACTTCGACCAACTGAAGGAGGTCGGTGGCACCCGATGGCGAGAAATCTTTGATTACCGAAAGATGCTGAACCATCAAGCCCTAAAGGGGATTTTCCGCTACTACGAGTTTATCGCCCCTGTTATTCCGCTAGAGGAAATTGTCTATCTGGGGGAGGGGCATACACCTCTGGTGGAGGCAAATGATCGTCTAAAGGAGATGGCAGGGCTTGGTTTTTATTTCAAGAACGAAGGGTTGAATCCGAGTGCCTCTTTCAAAGACAGGGGGATGGCTTGCGCATTGAGCTATATCAACTATTTCGCAAAGAAAGAGGGCATCAAAAACCTCTTGGCCATTTGTGCCTCCACCGGAGACACCTCTGCTTCAGCAGCCCTGTATGGTTCCTACCTGGAAAATTTCCTGAGATCCGCCGTACTGCTTCCTCATGGTAAAGTGACACCCCAGCAATTGTCACAACCGCTGGGTAGCGGGGCCAAGGTGCTCGAAATTCGCGGCGTCTTCGATGACTGCATGAAAGTCGTGGAGAGGCTTGCGGAGGATTACCACGTCGCCCTTCTCAACTCCAAAAATAGCTGGCGCATCTTGGGGCAGGAATCATTCTCATTCGAGATTGCACAGGATTTTGATTACGAGGTGGGAGACAAGGTGGTTGTTTTGCCCATAGGAAACGCAGGAAATATTACGGCCGTAATAAGCGGTTTTCTGAAGTTTCACAAGGCGGGCATTATCGACCAACTCCCTAAGATAGTAGGGGTTCAATCAGAACATGCGGATCCTGTTTACCGCTACTACCTGGAGGAAGATGAAAAAGGACGCACCTTCATACCCGTGACAGTTCGGCCCAGTGTTGCTCAGGCGGCCATGATTGGGAATCCGGTCTCCATGCCCCGGGTCATTGAGATTGTCCGAGAATATAACCGGGCCGCAGGGGAAAAACGCGTTTTCGTCGTCCAGGTCAGCGAGCAAGAGATCATGGATGCCATGATCACTGCCAATCGGAACGGAAACATCGCCTGCACCCAGGGCGGGGAATCGATGGCCGGACTTCAGAAAGCGATTCAGAGAGGGTATACTGGGGCAGGCGAGGTGGGTGTTCTCGATTCAACGGCCCATATGCTTAAGTTCATCTCCTTTCAAGAGATGTATTTCCAAGACAGCTTTGATCCTGAATTCAAGATCAGGCCCAGGTCGGAATTGAAAAATGCACCCATTCTGGTTCAACCCAAGAATCTCAAGAAATTCCCCCAACCGGGGAAACCCCTTCAGGGGGATGATATGAAGCAGTTTATTGACAAAATGGTCGCTGAAATCGCACGAATTCTCAGGCTTGAAAGAAAATAAATGAACATTCTTTTTGTATGCTCAGGAAATGTCAGCAGGAGCTTCTTGGCGGAAAATCTGCTTAGAAACGAGATAGAGGGTCTCAAGGCCGAGGAAATCTCCATATCCTCGGCAGGCCTTTTTGCCTACCCGGGGAACCCCCCTGATCCGATAATGGTGGATTATCTCACCCAATTGGGAATCAACGGGGAAGACCACAAGGCGAGACAGGTTACAAAGGAGCAGGTGGACTGGGCGGATCTTATCCTTGTCATGGAGAAAGATCATGCCAGGATGATGGAAAGGCTGTGGCCGGAGGTCAAAAGCAAGGTAGAGCCTCTAGGCAAGTACGTGTCAAGAGAGCAAAGGGCCGATGATATTATTGATCCCTTCGGGAATTCCCCCTATCACTATCGCCTCGTCCAGGCTCAAATTACACTGGCCATAAAATCGCTCGCCAAGAGACTCACTTCGGAACGAACAAAAGATCGTCATGTTTAAGATACGGGTCATAGTCCTAGACCGCACCCGATCCCCCTTTCTCAAGGAGGGCGAATCCTTTTACCTGAAGCGCCTCCAAAAATACGCCCACGTCGACTGGGTTGAGGTCAAACCGGGAAAGGTACGAAAAGGAAGATCCCCGGAAGAGATTCTGAATGCGGAAGGCCAAGCCATAGCCCGAAGATTGGCGCCAAAGGACTATTTGATCAGCCTCGATCGTTCCGGTGATCAGTATGATTCTGAGGAACTTGCCAAATGGCTCGAGGCGTCATCCGCCCGCGTCGGGGGCTGGATTTGTTTTGTGATTGGAGGTCCGTTGGGCCTCTCGAGGCAACTATTGGAACGGGCGAACACGGTCTTATCCCTCTCACGATTCACCTTGACCCACGAGATGAGCCGCCTCATCCTCCTTGAACAGCTTTATAGGGCTTTTACGATCATCAGGGGGGAAAAATACCATAAATAAAGGGGGCTTGGCGAGGGGCTTACTAGGCGCTGGGGCCGGCCTCGAGTGCCATGGCGATCTTGTTTTTGAGTTCGGTCAAATCAAAGGATTTGATAACATAGAAATCGGCTGCGATGGATTTCATATCCTCCTTGAAAGTGTCATAGGCGGTACACAACACAACAGGTAAATTGTAATATTTGTTGCGGATATCTTGCAATAAATCCAAGCCATTGTAATCCACCATCTTGATATCCAGGACCACCAGATCCGGTTTTTCTTTCTCTATCCTTTCAAGCAGTTTGTGACCGCTATCGGCTGTAACCACTTCATAACCGGCCTCGGTCAGTTCTTCGGAATAGAGAAATCGGATATGCTCCTCATCATCCACAATCAAGATCTTGGCCATAGATTGACTCCCTGCTAAGGGTTCTGCCGGAAAATAACACATATTTTTGGATTAAGCAAATACTATGGAAGATCCTCAAATGAGAGGATCAAAATGAGGGTTTTTGTCCCAAAATAATGCATTGGTGAGAGTTAAAAACCAGCAGAATCAAATAGTTATGTTGTCCGGGGGCGGTATCCCTTGCCCTTTTCTTAGATGACGCCTTCCAGTGGAGGGCCGCTTAAATTTGAATTCCCCGCTACTCGCAGCGCGGGATGAATTCAAATGAGAAGTGAACGGGTTGTTGCCCAAATCATC
>JASFTV010000208.1:0-6300 GCA_050050615.1 Desulfobacteraceae bacterium | reverse complement strand
CATCGCCTATCCGCTCTCCCGAGCCCTATACGGGAGGAGAGTGCGTCAACCTATTGGGGGAGACTTCGGCTTCAGCGGCGATCTTGCTCGCGTCTATCTGGAGAGCAACATATGGGATGAGGCTGTGTCCAATTTTGGAATCGATATCTGGATGACCACCTTGGCCCTTAATCAGGATGCCCAAGTCTGTCAATCCTTCATGGGAAGGCCTAAGATTCACAGGGCAAAAGACCCTGCCGCCTCTCTGGGCCCCATGTTCAGGCAGGTGGTGGGGACCATCTTCTCCTTGATCTGCCATTTTGAATCCTACTGGACCCGGATCAAATACAGCAAGCCTACATCCATATACGGATTTGGTCTCGGCGAGGTGGAAATGCCTCCAAAGGTGGATGTGGATACCCAGAAACTGATCCAAGCATTCCATGACGGTTTTGATGAATATGGCGAAGTATGGGAAAAGATGTTCTCCAAGGACGTATACAACAAGCTACACGAAATAAAGGGCATGAGACGGAATGTGTTCAATTTCCCCACCGACCTTTGGGCGAGGATCCTGTACGACACGGCTCTTAGTTACCGGGATAAAGTCTGTGAGCTGGACTTGATGATGGATTCCTTGATTCCCCTCTATTTCGGAAGGGTCTTCTCCTTCGTGAGAAAGACCAAAAGGATGTCCACCCGTCAAGCAGAGGATGCGATCGAAGAGGATTGCATCACCTTCGAGATGACCAAACCCTACTTCATCAGAAAATGGAATAAAAGTCGCAATACAAAGTGAAGCGCCACCCCTTCAGGCACTTCCCCACCTGCTTCATTCTTTCCACAACCAGCTACCTCACCAAAATGAACCTCACATCCATGACATTCGTATTCGTGGGACCGGTCATCAGAAGCCCATCGATCTTTTCAAAGTAGGGATAGGAATCGTTTTGATTCAAGTGCTCCGAGGCGTTCAGTCTCAGTGCATTGCCCCGCTCTACGGTCAAGGGATCCACAATGGCCCCGGCGGCTTGTGTGGGACCGTCGTTCCCATCCGTTCCTCCGCTCAAAATAACCACTCTTGGCGGAAGCTTTTCCAAGTCTAAGGCGGCGGCCAAGCAGAATTCCTGGTTTCTCCCCCCAAGGCCCTCACCCCGTATGGTTACGGTCGTCTCACCCCCTGAGATAATGCAGGCGGGTGGCGCAAGGGGCCGGCCCGTCTTCAGGATCTCCTTGGCGATTGCTGTGTGCACCCGCGCCACCTCCTTGGTTTCCCCCTCCACCATGGAGGAAAGAATCAGGGGTTGATAACCCATCATTTCCGCGATCTCCCTTGCTGCTTCGAGGGCCATGATGTTACTTCCGATAATGAAATTATGAACCTTGTTAAATATCGGATCTCCCTTTTTGGGCGTCTCAGATACCTTGCCTTCCACGCCTCTTTGTAGGTAGGCCCTCACAGAATCGGGGATCCCTTTTAGCCCGTATCTTTTCAGAACCGCCAGCGCCTCCTTAAACGTGCTCATATCGGGCACGAACGGCCCGGAGGCGATGACATCCATTCTATCCCCTACCACATCGGACAGCATGAGATTGATCGTGGTGGCTGGAAAGGCGGCCCTCGCCATCTGGCCACCCTTGGAAAAAGAGAGGTGTTTTCTGATGGTATTGATTTCATCAATGCTGGCGCCGCACGCCAGCAGACTCCTTGTAACAGCTTGCTTTTCTTCCAGGCTGATTTCTCCGGCAGGTTGGGGCAGCAGAGCTGAACCCCCTCCTGATATAAGGGAGAAGATGAGGTCCTTTTCCTGGGCCTTTTTTAGGAGATCCAGAATTCTTTTCGTACCTACTACCCCGTTATGATCTGGAAGAGGGTGATCCGCCTCGATGGTTTCGGTTAAGGAGAGTTTCTCGGTAAAGCCATATTTGACGTTTATCACCCCTGCGGTGATCGAGCCTCCGAGCAAGTCTTCCATGGCTCTGGCCATGGGTGCTGTCGCCTTTCCACCGCCCACGAGGAAAATGCGATCAAAGGTCTTTACGTCCAGTTCCACCCCTGGCTGCTCCGTAGGGCCCAGAACCAACCTCTCTCCGTCCAGGCGTACGAAACGCTTAACCGCCTCGTAGGGACTAACCCGCGTGACGGCGGCATGAAACAACTGTACCGCCTCGGAACGCATCTGCTTTAGAAGTTCATGGGTCTCTGATCTCATGATCACTCCCTTCTCTGGCTTCGATATCCCTTATTTGCGAATCGAAGCACTGAGTAAGGCCCAATGTATCATTCGAAAAAGTAAAGGATAAGAAAAATGTAACAGTTTGGCAACGTTCAAAAGTGTTGACATAGCACGAAGCCATACACATGATTCATTTCCATTTAAATTCATTTAAAAGCAGGCCATGACCTTTTCGAAAGGGGATATCTCACAGAAAAATCCCACCTGACCTTGCAGTGGCCGGAAATTCGGGGTTCCTGCCCGCCCTTGCTCTCGGCCGTCTGTCAGCTACTCGTTCTTGCCCCGCAGTGGGAAACGGGCCGGCTTCGCTTCATGAGTATGCCAGGCCCGCTCAGGAGAGGCAGGCGGGTACGCCCGGAAACACCTGGGAATGTCCCATGAACGTGTCAAACCCCGAATTCCCGGTCACCGCCCAGTAGCCAAATAGATATCCCCTTGCCTCCGGCCCTGAGGGCCTACGGCCCGGAGGGAGAAAAGTGGCACGGCCTGCAAAACACAAAACAGCTTCGAACCCAGTCCATGCCAACACTTTTGAACGTCACTAACAGTTTAGCTGTATGAAAATTCCACCGGTGTTGGCCAACCACAACATGATGTGGCTAATTCATTTCAAACACACAACCCTTTTCCCCGTTTTTTCTTTCGTAAAATATGAGCTATTTGGCTTACTTACACAATATATTGTATTTTTTCTTGACATGAGGCACAATTTATTGTATCCAAAGCCTGAGTTTTCCTTGAAAAATATTTCCTTCTTAAGGCGAATCCGTGACTGAAAACCGAGACTTGATGGACAGAAGGAAATTTATGGTTAGGGGCGCCTTATTCCTGGTGGGAAGCCTCCTCGGGCTCAACAGTTTCTCAAGAGCCCTCGCTTACAGCGAACACCAAAACACCTCCCTCCTTCGATCCTGCATCGCCTTGATCATTGATGATATCGGATGCAGCATCTGCCGGGCTAGACAATTCTTGGAATTTGGCGTCCCTATAACATTTGCCGTCCTGCCCCGACTTGCAAAATCTGAAGAATTGGCTTTAAAGATCCATCTTGGAGGGCACGAGATCATGCTCCACCAGCCCATGGAGCCGAATAATGCGGGGATTGATCCAGGCCCCGGCGCCCTGTACGTGGGAGACGGCCCAAAAAGGATCGCCAAGATCATGGAAGAGAATATCTCCGCTATCCCCTTCGCAGTCGGTGCCAACAACCATATGGGCTCGAGGTTTACCACGCGTCAGCAAGAGATGCATGAGGCTCTTCAGGTCATGAAGAAAAAAGGGCTCTTCTTTATCGACAGCCTCACGACGAACCGTTCCAAGGCGTTTAGGACAGCCAGAACACTTCACATGCCTGCTGCCCGCAGGAATATTTTCTTGGATAACCGGCTCGATGAGTCGGCAATCCTTTGCCAACTTCACCGGCTCAAAAGAATCGCTCTGAAATACGGTCATGCCATCGGAATCGGCCATCCTTTCCCAGAAACAGCCCGGGCCATCGGGCGTTTTCTCAAAGAGGAGATCAAGGATTCGGGGATTTCCCTGGTGCATGTGTCTGATTTGCTCCTTTCCGCTTAATACCCATCCGCCTACCTCCCTTGTCTCATCTGAATCGAAATCCAAAGCATGGGTTTCTATTTCGTGCTTTTACACTTTCGTGCTTTCATGATAAGTTTGCCTTTCGGCGAATGCCCTCTCCTTCATGCCTCTAGACGGGCTGGCTGAGGTGGCAGAATACACTTCGAAAAGGATCATTCTTCTCCTTGAGGGCAACCCATGATGTCTGATACTCTGGTTGAAACGATTTCGTTGCGCAACAAGCTAAAGCTTGAGATCTGGGATGTGAGCCGGATTCTCGCAGGTGATCGTTGGCTGTTACGCCTTGAGGCCCGGATAAGTGTCCCATTGAAGACTGAGTTCTTTGATGCGATTCCTGAAAAGGAGAAATTCTTTCCGGTCCTTGAAAAAGTCTTCGGATCTGAAATCCCTTATTGCCACGTGGAGGAAAAACATTTCGTGGATCCGAATGAGAAGGAGGAAAGCTTCCAACAATGCCTCGGATACCTTAAGAACAATCTTCTGCCCTATCTTAATCACCCTGACTTTTTGAGGCGCTTCGTCCTGTCCCGCTACAGGGCGCTGAGAGAAAAGAACCCAGAGCTTTTTGAGAGTGACTGACACTATGATCCTCGCCGCCACTCAACCCTATTTCGCGCCTTTCCCGGGCTTCTTTTATAAGGCGCAATTGTCCGACATCTTTGTGATTCTCGACGAGGTCCAGTTTCCCCGGGGGACCACGTGGGTATCCAGGAACCGTTTCAAGAATGATCAGGGGACATTGTGGATGACTATCCCTGTGTGGAAAAAGGGGCTCGGTTTGCAGCGAATCAGCGACGTGACCATATATCGCGAGGGACGGTGGGCCAAGAAATATCTGGAAAGCCTCAAGTGTGCTTACGCAAGGGCCCCATACTTCTCAAAACATGCAGGCTTCCTAGAGGCACTGTTCTCAGAAAAGTTTGAAAAGCTCATAGATCTGAACATGACCGTCATAAGGCATCTTATGAAGCATCTCCAGATCGACACCCGGACGGTATTGCTCTCGGAATTGGGCATTGATGAAAAGGGTGACCGACGCCTCACGAAAATTTGCAAGACGTTGGGGGCTTCCCGGTTTCTGGCTCAGGCCCCTGCGCGAAAATACCTCGATGCAGAAATATTCAGGGCCGCAGAGATAGCTGTTGAGTTCTTTAACCCCCCATCACCCGTGTATCCGCAGCTATGGGGAGATTTCATCCCCAACCTTTCCGCCTTTGATCTCGTTTTTAATTGCGGACCCAAAGGACACGATATTCTCATTGGCACGTAAGGAGGTTTTGATGGACAGGCAAAAGGTAACGATCGGAGAATTGCAGCAAAAGAAGGAAGCCGGGCAGAAGATTACCATGATGACGGCTTACGACTACCCCACGAGCAGGCTGGTGGATGAGGCCGGGATTGACACCATTCTGGTGGGAGATTCCCTTGGCATGGTCATGCTCGGCTATGATTCGACTGTCCCTGTGACCATGGACGAGATGACCCATCATTGTAAAGCGGTCCATAGAGGGGCCAAGAGCAGCTTTATCATCGGGGATATGCCTTTTATGTCGTACCAGGTCAGCGCTCAAAAGGCTGTAGAGAACGCCGGCCGTTTCATCAAAGAAGCGAGGTGTGACGCCGTAAAACTTGAAGGAGGCAGTGAGATGGCAAATGTGGTCAGGGCTGTTGTCACGGCCGGGATCCCGGTCTGTGCGCACATAGGGCTCACACCCCAGACGGCTACGATGCTGAGCGGTTTTAAGGTGCAGGGCAAAGATGCGGAAAGTGCCAGAAAACTGGCTCAATCCGCCAAGGATCTCGAGGAGGCCGGGGCCTTTATGATTGTTATGGAGTGTATTCCCGACCTTGTGGCCGCCAAGATCACCAGGGATTTGAAGATTCCGACCATAGGCATTGGGGCGGGCAAGGATTGCGACGGCCAAGTGCTGGTTTATCATGATCTGGTTGGTCTTTTCGAGAGGTTCACGCCGAAATTTGTTAAACAATACGTCATCCTTTCACCAATGATCAAAGAGGCCCTCATTCAATTCAAGAAGGAGGTCGAAGAGGGCGTTTTTCCCGGACCCGAGCACAGCTTCTCCATGAAGAAGGAAGAAGCGGCAAAAATTTAACCATGGGGCTCTCTTTTCAAAAACGAAAAGCCGGTGCCCCGGAATCAGCACTAGCCGTCTTCATAGGCAAAGATCTTAACATTTGTCCGCCGAGGCGGATTAATGTCAAGCCCGCCCTGGCGCGATAGCACGAGCCCGTCAATTGTCTCTCTGCTATGAGGCAATTTGACCAGGCAAAATATCTCGGTTAGTGCCAGGTCTGGGCCAGGGTTTTTTGAGGTGCGGGGATGGCTTCTCCCCTCAAGGCGATATCTATAGGCTGGCTGGGCGGTGGCCTGATCTTTGAGGGTTTGAGAAACTCTTGCCTTAATCGGAAGGATACATTCTGCCAGGGTCTCCGGGCGCAAACCCTCAAAGATCAGGCCACTGCAAGG
>JASFTV010000207.1:0-6314 GCA_050050615.1 Desulfobacteraceae bacterium | reverse complement strand
CTTTGGCAAGAGATCGAGCGCTGTGGATGCAATCCCCGCGTTCAGCCTCTCCTCATAGGGAAATGTTGTGGATGCAAGGTATACGCCACCCAGAGTATGAGGGTCTCGCATCTGAATGCAGTCCTTGCCGGCCGATACAGCCATGGTCAAGACATCCTCATCGTAGTTTGCAACGGCCTTTTCGCCGCGAGCCTGGGCTGCGGTGGCCATGTTCACCCATCCTACCGCTTTGAAAATGAGCTTTCGATCTAATCGATAGAAAGGGACGTATCCGCCATAAGACACAATGCCGATCATAACATTCTACCTCCTTCTCAGTACGATGATTTTTTCCGGTGCAGGGCCTGTGGCCCCACCAAATCTGATGCATCAAGCACAAAATCCCACTTCTTGGGTTTGATGGCTTTGCAAAAGGCCGTCATTGCGGTGAAACCCGGATCACGGTCCGGGGCAGGCACCGGGGCCCATGCGTTATGGAACCATTTGAAGAGGCTGGATTCCGGCCGAAGGTTGTCCAGTCATGGACGCGGAGCCGGAATGACAAGAAGGGGTGTTTACTGGGTTTTCTCGGGTTCATCCCCTTTGGTTCCCCTTTCTTTTGAAGACAAGTTCACAGCAGGAATCGCCTTCCGTCATGAGCTTAACCACCTGGACTTCGAGGTCGGGATTAACCAGCCGAACAGCCTCCCGCTCAAAGGCCCCTAAGGCACGGCAAAAACTGGGTGGGATATCCAGGTCCGGGAACCAGATGCAGGGTGGACGCAGACGATAGATCACTTCATTGGGAGACAGTTTTTCGATCTCCACGTCATAACCAATGATTTCGCCTGTGGTGAGCTTGAAATAGCTGGCAAGACAATAGGGATCTTTGCCGTCAATGCCGAATGACTTGAAGCCGGGGAGGAGATATTTGCGGGCGTTTTCAACCATCAGTTCCTCCAAAGCCCGAGCTGTCTCCTCTTCACCCAATCTTTTGTGCAAGATCTTGACAAGGGACCCAAAATAGCTCCATGCCGTCTTGCCCGCTGCTTTCGCCTTCCTGATCTGCGGCCATTGATCGTCGCGCAGCACAGGGCCTTTTTGCGTCATTGTCCACATATCCATTCTCCCGATCTCTCCCCTTAATGCCCTTTGAAGACAGGGTTACGCTTTTCAAGAAATGCTCGTGCGGCTTCTTTGTGGTCTTCAGACTGATAACAGAGAGCGTTGATATTGGCCTCCAGCGCCATACTCTCCTCGAGACTACTGGATAAACCTTTGCGCAGGGCCATCTTGGTCCACCCAAGGGCCAAGGGGGGCAGGGCAGCCATATGACCGGCCAGCTTCATAGCTTGTTCCATGAGCGCACCATCGGAAAACACCCTGTTCACCACGCCAACCTTCTCCGCCTCTTTCGCGTCAAACCGTCTTCCGGTCATGGCCAGTTCCATCGCCTTCCCCAGTCCAACCAGCGAGGGGAAAATATGGGTGACCCCAATCTCCGGTACAATCCCCATGTTTACAAACTCGACCCCAAACGTTGTACTTTCAGCAGCCACCCTAAAATCGCAAAGAAGGGAGAGACCAAATCCAGCACCCAGAACATAACCGTGCAAAGCGCCGACAACCGGTTTCTCAACACGGGCCAGGACGGTCAATTTGTGGAACAACTCCTTTAAGAGCTGTCGCGTACCGGCATGGGAGAGCTCACTGATGACTTTCAAAAAGGAGACATCGCCTCCTGCGCAGAAAGCGCGGCCCGCACCGCTCAATACCACCACCCGGACATTCGGGTCCTTCTCCAACGCAGTAAGACACCGGTAGAGATCATTAATGAGTTCCTGGTTCAGGGTGTTCATCACTTCCGGCCGATTCATCTGAACATGGGCAATGTTTTCATGACTCTGTACGATCAGGTTTTCAAATTCCATGAGCACCTCCGGATTTGACTAGCGATTGTTCGCTTGCCAAAAAACGGATAGCATGTGAAATTTGAAATGTCAATCACGTTTTTTGTGATAAGGGTTCTGGTTAAGCCAGGATCGTACATGAAAAAAGATTCACTTTTTCTTGACATTGACCTCATACCCTGTTAGAGGCTAGTGAATATTAGTTCATTTTTTTCAATTACATAGTTCTGATAGGAATAATTTCTTGAAGTTGGAAATCTTTCTGCCAGCTGACCGTTATGCCCCGGATGGCCGATAAGCGAGGAAAAGAGAAGCTTGACGGAACCCAAGATAAAAAACAACGAGCTTATCAAGGCAAGACGTGCTCAGATCTGCCGGGCCGCTGAAGAGTTATTCGCCCAAAAGGGTTATCACAAAACAAGCATTCGAGACATCGCCAATAAGTCCGGAATTAGTATCGGCTCCCTCTACGACTACATCCGGAACAAGGAGGATATCCTCTACCTGCTGGCCAAGGAGTTCTACGATAACCTGAGAACGGAGGTGATTAAGGTCCTGGAAGCTCAGCATAATGTGGTGAGTGAATTGGAAGGGACGCTTGCAACCATGCTTAGGGTGGTTGACCGATTTCAAGAATACACCCTGTTCACCTACAGGGACTCCAAGTACCTAAAAAGAGAAGACCTCATCGCATTGCTTGAGCAAGACTCTTTTTTTACGGGAACCTTCACCCAGATTATTCAGAAGGGCGTTCGGCAGGGTATCTTCGAAGCGCTGGAACCCGAAGTTGTGGCCAACATGCTCACCATTCTCACCCACTCTTGGGCCTTGAAGAGATACAACCTAAAGAGATTTTCCCTCTATCTCTTTCAAAAAACCTTGATCCAGTTTGTCTTGAACGGACTGATGAAAAAAGAGGGAAACGGGCGCGGAAACTCTCATGAAGAGGATTCCGACACGGAGGACCTGGATGTGGGGACATTATGATATGAACGGCATTCTTAGACCTCTATCCCGGGGACGATTGGAAAATTCATGAATCTCGATCATCTCCTGGAAAATCTCAAAGAAGGTCGAATGGGAGCAGCCTCCAGGCTCATTTCCATCCTGGAGCAGGGGGGGGATCGACAAATTGATAAGATCATGGAGGTTGTCTTTCCGGGTACAGGCCATGGCTGGACTATTGGGATCACGGGCCCACCCGGTGCAGGCAAAAGCAGCCTCGTAAACAATCTCATCTATCATGCAAGGAAAGAGGAGAAGAGTGTGGGCGCCATCCTTGTGGATCCCACCAGCCCTGTCTCAGGGGGCGCTGTTCTGGGAGACCGGATACGTATGAGCTCCTTTTCCCGTGACGACAACGTGTTTATCCGCTCCATGGGCTCCAGGGGCAACTTGGGCGGTCTCTCACTTGCCACACTGGGCGCCATCCGGATCTTGGACTACATGAAGAAAGACTACATCTTCGTTGAGACCGTGGGAGCGGGGCAAATTGACGTGACTGTCTGTGATGTGGCGGACACGGTCTGCCTTGTGTTGATGCCTGGGGCCGGTGACGTGATCCAGTCCCTCAAGGCCGGCATTCGTGAAGTGAATGATATTTTTGTCGTGAACAAATGTGATCAACCGGGCGCCGAAGACACGGCGATGAACATACAGCTCATCCTGGATATTGCAGACCAAAACAGGCGACGGGACTTCTCCTGGTCGATCCCCATATGCCTCACCAACTGCCTCACCGGTGAGGGCATTGCCGACCTGTGGGAAAAGATCAAGGATCACAAAAAGAGATCGGAAAAGAGCACATTTCGGAATGAACGAAAAAGAGAACAGGCCAAGAAGGAGACCGCAGATATTATCCTCCGTAAACTTGAAAAGTTTTTTCGCCGTCAAATAGACGAGAAGCTCAGCATCGGTCCCATAATCAATGATATTGCCCTGAAACTGAAAAGTCCTCAAAGGGCAAGCGAGGAGATATTCTCCGAGATAGCGGATTCCAACTGGACCCTCACCCAACTGGCAGAAGGACGAGAGGACAGTCCAGACACCCATGAGACAGATTGAGAGATTTCAGATTCCAAATCCCTGGGGTTTTGCCCCGGCTTGATGGAGGTTCATGATGTTTGATCCCAAAACAGTGGAACAGGACCGCAAACTCAAGGCGTCTTGGGCAGAGCAATTTGAGGTGGTCAAAGGGAAATTCATGAGAGAGGGTGATCACAAGGCCGAAACCTACTCGGGTATTCCTCTGAAGGCGTTGTACACGCCTGAGGATATCGCCCATATATCCTATTCCGAAATCGGCATGCCCGGTCAGTTCCCCTTTACCCGGGGGAACTATCCCATGGGCTATCAATTCATGCCCTGGGCCAACCAGCCGGTGATCGGCTGTGGAACCCCGGAGGAGACTCGGGCCCGGATGGACTACCTGCGGGAGCAGGGGATGACCGGGTACTTCGGAAAGGCCTTCTACAACCTGGTCTACGACCTTGCGACCCACGGGGGGTTTGATCCCACGGACCGGGCTGCCGAAGGCCGTATCGGGGAATGCGGTATGAGTGTCTACTCCAAATCCACTATGGAGATCCTCTTCAAGGACATGCCCCTGGACCAGATGAATGTCGTGCACATCACCATGAACCAGACCCTCCCCATTCTGGCCATCTATATCGCCTACGCTGAGTCCCGGAGATATACGCCTGATCAACTCCGGGGAAACAGTATGAACTGGTACCACACCTACAATGTGGCCTCCGGTCTGGCCAGTTTTCCACCCGAGGTCTGCGACAGACTGGCCGCAGAGTTGATCTGGTTCTGCACCAAGAACATGCCCGCATGGAATACAACCAACCTGTTCGGCTACGGGATAGAGGAGGCCGGGGCCAATGCCTTTGAGGAGATTGCAGTGATTGTCACGGCAGGCATGTCCGTTACCCGTCGCTGCTTGGAGCTGGGTTTGAATCCGGATGATTTTCTGCCCCGTTTCGGCTTTCAGATCGCACAAGGGATGGACTTCTTTGAGGAGATCGCAAAGATCCGCGCCCTGAGGAAGATCTGGGCCAAAACCAACCGCGATGTTTTTGGCGCCAAGAAGCCTCAGAGCATGCAAGTCCGGATCCATACGCACACGTCAGGGGCCATGCTGACTGCCCAACAGCCGTTGGTCAACCTCATCCGGACCACGCTTCAGGGTTTTGGGGCAGCCCTTTCCGGCGTCCAGGCCATGGAGATCCCCGGCTATGATGAGGCGCTGGCCATCCCATCGGAGGATGCGGCAAGATTAGCTCTCAGGATACAGCAGGTGATTGCGGAGGAGACAAACATCACCAAGGTGAGCGATCCCCTGGGCGGGTCATACTATGTGGAGTGGCTCACCGCCGAAATGGAGAAAAAGGCCAAGGAACTCATCGATACCATTGAACAAAAGGGGGGCTTTGTTGCATGTTGGGAATCCGGGTTTATCCGGTCCGTCATTGAGACCTCTGCTCGAAAGTGGAAAGAAGCGGTTGATTCGGGAAAGAAGGTGGTCATTGGAGTAAACAAATACAGGATGGAAGAGGAACAGAAGATTCCCGTTTACAAGATCGACCTGGAGACCTCAAGGATACAGAAGGAACGGGATCTCGCCTACAAGGCCAATCGGGATGTCAAGAAGCATGAACAAGCCATGAAGGCGCTGGAGGAGGTGCTGATTCGTTTCAAGAAGGGGGACAATGATCACAGCCTGATCCCGGCCATGATAGAGGCGGCCCGATGCGACGCCACCAACGGCGAGATGATGGCACTGATGAAGGAGACGCTGGGGTGGCTCGATTCCGCCGTTTTGGCACCGTGCTAATGCGTGCTCATATCCAATGGAACGTTTTCGAGGGGGACAGCTATGGAGAGTAAAACCTTGCGCATTCTTCTGACAAAAGCAGAGCAAGACTGCCATGACCGAGGGGTTCGTTATATTGCTACAAAACTGAGGGAAGCCGGCTATGAAGTGATCTATACCAACTTCCTTTACCCGGAGGAGATCGTCAATACCGCCATACAGGAGGATGTGGATGTGATCGGGCTTTCCAGTTCCACGTTAGGGCATATCCCCGCTCTCCGGTATGTCAACAACGGCCTCAGAGAGGAAGGACGCGAGGATGTGCTCGTCATAGTAGGGGGGATCATCCCTGACGACGATGTGGACACCTTGCGTCAAATGGGGATTTACGGTGTGTTTGGGCCGGGCAGCACGGCCGGGGAAATCGTTGACTTCATAAAACAAAAAGTAGGAAGGGCTTAGACTGCAAAAATGGAATGTCCAGTTGAATTTGCAGTACGCGGATCGGGATGAACCATGGGCCCAGAGTCTTTTCTTAATGTGGATAGAATCAGTCTGAGTTTTGGGGGTGTGACTGTCCTAAGCGATGTGAGCTTCGATGTTCCCGA
>JASFTV010000206.1:0-6342 GCA_050050615.1 Desulfobacteraceae bacterium | reverse complement strand
CAGGGATCTCCATGCGCACTACCTTGTTTGGAATCCTTTTCGTAGCAAATGATTACAATATCTCTGCCCCTTATAAATCAAGGGCTTCCCTCGCGCAACAGCGCTTCTCCTTCTTGGAGAAATCGTTGAGAAGACAGGCTTCTACAAAATTTCATAGCTCTCATTTTGGCGATTGCATCGGGCCCGAGCGATCGAAAATCGTTTAGGGAAAGAGCCCGCGCTTTTGATTTACTTTTCCCCTAAAATAGGCTAGGTTCCATCTCATGAGGAAAGCCGCGATCGAAGACCGCTCACTCTGGTGTGTTCCCAAAAGATCAAGTTCGCTCATCTTATTATTATATCCTAGAAGAAGGGATTTCTCCATTTTTGATCCTATTTCTGTGCTTTCAGCCCATTTCCTGAGGGCTTGAACACCCTGGACAGCTCGTGGGCATATGCTTCTTCACCGGTTCAGCAAGCTTTCAATGACGTTGGTGAAATGATGATTGACTCGATCACCTCTAAAGCGAAGGAGAAGAGGGATGTATGGACACAATGGCAAGATTCTTAAGGTAGATCTAAGCACAGGGGATATAAAGCATGAGAAGTATGATGAAGAATTTGCCAGAATGTTCCTTGGCGGAAATGGTCTAGCGGCCAAGATGATCTATGACATCGTTCCTTCCAGTGCAGATCCTCTTGGTCCCGAAAATGCCGTTGTCTTCTCGGTGGGTCCCCTCACGGATACCCCGCTATGGGGAACGAGCCGGGGACATGTCGCTACCGTATCACCGTTGACAGGTTTTTTTGCCGATTCCAATTATGGCGGACAGTTTGGTACAGCTCAGAAAAGGACGGGTTTTGATGCTATTTGTATTACAGGAAAATCACCAAAACCGGCCTACCTTGTCGTCTCAGAGGACGGCGCCGAAATCAAGGATGGCGACCCTTACTGGGGGAAGACCACCGAGGAGGCCATCGCTACGCTTGAGGCAAAGGAGGGGGAAGGGGCCATTTGCGCATCCATCGGTCCGGCTGGAGAACAGGGTGTTTTTTTTGCCAACGTGATCTGCGGGGGGAGAAGGCCTGGTGCTGCTGGAAGAGGCGGCGTGGGCACGGTCATGGGTTCAAAATATCTGAAAGCATTGGTGGTGAAAGGAAATAAAAGAACAGGGATCGCTGATCGGGGATCCCTTTCAAAGCTTCTCAAAGAAAAGTATCCAGCCTTCGAAGGGAATACCAAGGCGTTGAAAACTTACGGAACCCCGGTTCTCGTAAACTCCATCAATGCAATGGGTATGCTGGGAACGCGCAACAATAGCAAAGAAGAGTTTGATTACGCACAGGACATCAGCGGAGAGCTGATTAAAGAAAAATACTGGAACAACGACATTGCCTGCCATGGCTGCCCTGTGGCGTGCGGCAAAAACGTCACTGTGGCCAAGGGCGAGTTTAAGGATAAGATCGTCAAAATGCCCGAATATGAGACGCTTTACGCTATGGGCGCCATGATGGACAACCGCAGTATTGATTCCATCATCAGCGGCAATCACCTGTGCGATCTGATGGGGATAGATACCATCTCTATGGGCGTGACGCTCGCCTTTGTGGCAGAGTGTACAGAGAGAGGGATTGTCACGGAAAGCGAGCTTGGGGGGGAAGTCAATTTCGCACAAGGCGAAGCCATGGTTGACCTCATCAAGCAGACAGCCCGAAGAGAAGGGATTGGAAAACATCTCGCTTTGGGTTCAGCACGCCTTTCGGAAAAATTTGGGAGAGAGGTCGACAAATATCTTTACGCTGTCAAGAAGCTCGAAATTGCAGGACATTCTGCGAGAGGATTAAGAGGCATGTCCCTGTCGTATGCGGTGGGCACGCGAGGCGGCAGTCACCATGACGGGAGGCCTAACTATCTCACCGTGGATCCGGACCCCGGTTTTGATCCGCAACCGGAATATATCCTGAAAAACAACCATTTTACCGCGGTGGGCGACTCCCTCGTGTTATGCCGCTTTATTGGCGAAAGAGGCATCGGCACACCCCTCAATGAGGATACGGCGAATATTGTGAACTTCGTGACCGGCTGGAGCATCGCGCTCAGCGATCTCGAAAAAATCGGTGAAAGAGTTTACAACCAGGAACGTCTCATCAGTGTTGAACGCGGTGCCAGCAGAAAAGATGACACCTTGCCTTACCGAGTCATGAACGAACCCATTCCCGGCGGCCCTGCAAAAGGGAGGTGCTGCCCACAGGAAGAACTCGATAAGATGCTCGACGGGTACTACGCGTTGAGAGGATGGTCCCCGGATGGTATTCCCACTGATGCCAAACTCCAGGAACTTGGGTTGAAGTAAACGGCTCGTAAGAAATCTTAAGGATTTTTTGCAGGAATAAATCCGAAAGGAGATCGAAGGAGTAAAAAGGGGATAGAGGGGGATTTCTTCAGTGGGAATCGCCGCAAAAATGTCATCGTTCTGTGCTTGAAATTGAAGTCAGTTTTATAGACGGGTAGATCAAGAACTGAAGCGCAGAAGAATCGATACTATTAATTCTATCCATCGAGGGGAGGGACGAACCATGTTAGCACAGTTGAACATTCCGTCTGTGGTTATTATGGGTGCAGGCGCCAGCAATGAGGCGGGTGCGCAAGCCAAACGCCTAAAGGCGAAGCACGCTTTAGTCGTGACCGACACCTACATGGTAGAATCGGGATTGGCCGGTCAAATCACCGTTTCTCTTGAGAAACAGGGCATCACCGCCACCATTTTCTCCGGTGTGCAGCCCGATCCGACAGACAAGAATGTCCTCGAAGGTCTCCGTATGTTTCAGGAAAGCAAGGCGGATATAGTGATAGCGCTCGGCGGTGGAAGCCCCATGGACGCCGCCAAAGCCATCTCCATATTGGTGAACAACCAAGGGCCCCTGAGCCAATACGCAGGCCTTCACAAAATCCCCAACGCGGGCGTGCCTGTCATAGTCATCCCTACGACGGCCGGCACAGGAAGTGAAGTGACCAAGGTGACGGTCATCACGGATACAGAACGAGACGTCAAGATGATGATGCTCGATATCAACCTCTTACCGACAGTTGCCCTCGTAGATTATGAATTGACCATGACCATGCCGCCTTCCTTGACGGCCAATGTGGGGGTAGATACCCTCGTCCATGCGGTTGAGGCCTACGTCTCCAAGAAGGCAAATGCCTTGACAGACCCGTTGGCTCTATCAAGCATGCGTCTTATTGCTGGAAACCTTTACACGGCCTTCAGCGAACCTGATAACCGAAAGGCCCGCGAAGCCATGATGCTGGCCGCTTGTCAGGGCGGCATGGCTTTCGCAAACAGCAGCGTCTGCCTTGTGCACGGGATGAGCCGTCCCATTGGTGCCCTGTATCATTTGGCTCACGGTCTTTCAAACGCGGTGCTTTTCCCTGCTGTGACAGGGTTTTCTCTGTCAGGAGCACCCGAACGGTATGCGACCGTTGCCCGCACCATGGGGTATGCATCAGAGAAGGATTCCGACGAAGCGGCCCGTAAAACCTTGGTGAAGGGACTTCAGGAATTGAACGATAAACTCGAAATACCTAGACTGGGTGAGGCTGTTCAGGTTGATCTCAATATCTTTGATGAGAAGGTAGAAAAAATGGCCAATGATGCTCTCGCATCAGGGAGCCCGAATAACAATCCTGTTGTTCCTGATGTGCAGCAGATTGTAGAGCTCTATCACAAAGCCTGGTAGATCAAACACCGTCGTATTCTTGCATCGTGCAAGAACCCCTTATTTTGTTCTGAATTCCTTCTAGAGGACTATCTATTTCATCCTTGCAAGATCCGCGGTTCAAAGAATGCTCAGCTAAGGCGTTGTATGGTAATCCTGAATCTGCAATTTAAACAAAAAACAGAGGCGATCCCGAGTACAGGAACCTACTAAGGAGGACAAACCGTCATGGCGGAAGCCCTGTCCGGCATCTTTCCCGCGCTGACCACACCCTTTGAAGATGGAGAGCTCTCAGTAGCGCGATTGAGATTCAACATTGAAAAATTTAACAAGGTCGATCTGGCCGGCTACCTTGTTCTGGGATCCACAGGTGAAGGTATTCTCATGGATGAGGCTGAACGCCTCAAAGCAATAGAAACCGTTCGTTCTTCTGCAGGGGATCGTAAAACAATCATTGTGGGAACCGGCGCCCAGTCAACCGGCGCAACCGTGAAATTCACCAACCTGGCTGCCAAGGCCGGAGCGCTTTATGCCCTGGTCGTCACCCCCTTCTACTTCAAAGCGCAAATGACTGCCAGATCCTTTGAAGCCTATTACCGTGAGGTCGCTGAAAAATCTAAAATCCCCGTTCTCCTCTACAATGTACCGAAATTTACTGGCCTTGAGTTACCCTTGGAAATCGCCCTAGCTCTGGCAGAGCATTCCAACGTCGCAGGATTGAAGGATTCTTCCGGCAACTTGGCCACCTTGGCAGAGATCCTTCGAGCCTGCCCTCCTGATTTCAGTGTGCTTCAAGGATCAGGTTCCGTGCTTTTTCCCTCGCTGGCACTTGGAGCAAACGGGGCCATACTGGCTTTGTCGAACATGGCCCCAGCGGAAACCGTGGAAGTTTACAAACTGATAAAGGCAGGTGAATACGAAAAGGCCAAAGAAATTCAGCTCAGAGTGATCAGGGTAAATCAAAAAATCGTCAACAGTTATGGTGTTCCCGGGATCAAGTATGCGCTTGATCTTCTCGGCTATTTCGGGGGCGAGCCCCGTTCCCCCCTCAAACCGGTGACCCCTGAGATCAAAGAATCAATAAAAGCGTTATTGGAGGACGCCGGTCTCTTGTAATCCCTTCTTCAACCAACTGCTTTCCCAGTCTTCAACTGCCCGTACCCGCATCAACAATAATGATCCGGTCATCCTTGGTCCAAATTTCTAAGCAGCTCGTATCCCCCCCCGTATTTTACGTATTCCCTACCCGAAACGGGAATGGAACCTCTCGAACCCCAGCACCTGATAAGCATCTCTAAAACCTCCCTCAGTTCCTGTTTTGTACCGCTAGGACGACACCAAAGGAGGCCTGCCAACCTCGAGTTTAGCCTCGATCCGCCCCCCCATTTATGCTGGCGCCTTTTAGCAAAACGGGCTATGAAGAACACGGAAGATGTAGCACAAGCAAACTTCTTTGGCCAGACCGCAGAAATCGGGCTCTCTCAACAAAGCGGGTAACAGCCCCATGTCCAAGACACAGACCGTGATGCGAAAAATCCTTGCACGGGTCTTTTCAGAACACTTTAGCATCAGCATTTTGGGCAGGATTTGCAATTGACACACCCCTTTCACTTCTCTATGATTGCTCAGCCTGCGCCGGAATCTCTATCAGTCGATGCGGGAACCTCTAAATTGATGGGCATAACCATGCTCCTAACCGGACACTGCTGATTTTGTATTTCAAAAAGAGATGAAACCCCTTCACATAGCCTCGCCACTTTTGGAGTCCCTTCCCATGAGCAGCGCGCTCGGTGCGCGTGTGCTGCTGAAGATGGAGGCATTTCAGCCTGTGGGCTCTTTCAAGATTCGTGGTATCGGCCATGCCTGCCAAGTGCACTGTGAGGCGGGGGCGACCCGTCTGATTGCATCCTCCGGGGGGAATGCTGGATATGCGGTCGCCTATGCAGGGCGCAGGCTTGACGTTGAAGTGACCGTCTATGTCCCAGCATCAACGCCGATTTATATGCGGGAGATCATACGCAGGGAGGGTGCAACCGTCGTTGAGCACGGGGAGTCGTGGGATGATGCCCATGCACATGCCTCCGAAACTGCAAGGCAAGAAAGCGCCGCCTATGTGCCTCCTTTCGATGATCCCCTAATTTGGAGCGGCCATGCCACGATGATTGAGGAGGTTGCAGACAATGGCCCCAGGCCCGACGCCGTGGTGCTTGCGGTGGGCGGCGGGGGCCTGCTCTGCGGTGTTCTTGAGGGTCTTCACCGGGTGGGGTGGACCGATATTCCCGTGATTGCTGTAGAGACCGAAGGCGCCGCCTCTTTTGCCGCATCGCTCAAGGCGGATCGCCTCATGACACTCGATAGAATCACCTCCATTGCAACCACTCTCGGCGCCCGAACAGTGGCGTCACAAGCCCTCTATTGGAAGCGGAGACATCCTATCATACCCTGGGTCGTCTCCGATCTCGATGCCGTTCGTGCTTGCCTGCATTTCGCAGACGACCATCGACTTCTTGTAGAGCCAGCCTGCGGGGCAGCGCTCTCTGCTGTTTACAATCGAGCCAAGCCCTTAACTGGCAAGAACCCTGTTTTGGTCATTGTATGCGGCGGCGCAGGCGTGAGCCTATCCCTACTCCAAGAGTGGGACCGCCG
>JASFTV010000205.1:0-6346 GCA_050050615.1 Desulfobacteraceae bacterium | reverse complement strand
ATAGTCGTCTCGAAGCAGCCCCAAAGGATGAGCATTGTTGCAACCTTGATCTTCTGTGCCTGTCCGCTGCGTCTATTAAAGATTTGGGGGCGGCCACAAGGCACCTGACGAACTGTTGCGGCTCTGGGGAGAGAGACCCCCCGGCGGCCCTCAACAGCATGAATCCTCCTATCCTTATAAGGACATATTAAGCTTATTTCTGGGACACGATACTAGAACCCAAAACACATTTTTATCAATGTGTTAGAACAATAACGGATTGGAGAGCCTTTTCAGTCTGAACGGCCAAACGTCAGGAGCGCAAGGCCCCCTGGCGGAGACTCCGGAAACGCATTTGATGATCGCTTGGAAGCGGGCATCCGGCTTTTCTTGCGCAGACTTCGATCTTCCAAGATCAATGTACCGTTAGGCCAATATTCAGTTATGTTAGTTTTTACTATTTTTATATAATTTGAACAGTGCATTTTTTTCTTGACAATCTGTAAAAAGTGAAATAAATGTAAAAACTAAAATGTGCTGGAGGAAGCTATGGAGGATATTCTTACCGTTTTTCAAGCGGGTAAGTACTGTAACGTCTCCCCCACGACCATTATCAACTGGATTGAGGGTGGCCACATAAAGGCTTACAAAACGGTAGGCGGGCATCGGCGTATTAAGAAGATGGATCTGGAGGATTTTATGAGAAAACAGGGCATACCCCTTCCACATGAGGAGATCGTCAGTGAGAGAAAACGGATTCTTATCGTGGACGACGATCCTATCATTGTGGAGACCATTGTTCAGGCACTTGAAGAAGAAGACTACAATTACGAAATTATCTCTGCCTCGGATGGTTTTGAGGCCGGCCTTCAGGTCAACCATTTCAAACCCCATCTCTTGATATTGGATATCATGATGCCCGATATCAAGGGATACGACGTATGCAAAAGAATAAAGAGAGAGGAAGAGACCAAGGATACGAAAATCATCGTTTTGTCAGCCTATTTGGACGATGAGAAATTTAGGAAGATGAAGGAGTATGGAGCGGATCGCTGTTTTTCAAAGCCTTTGCCTCTTCCCCAGCTGAAAGAGGAAGTAGCCGATTTGCTGGGTTTGCTCTAACCCAAGGGTCACAGGTCATGGAGTACGTGTCATTTGCTGGTTTTGCCTAATGTGAATCTCCCCGCCCACAGGGCGGGGCTCTCTGCCGCGGTTTTTGCAGAGATGGCCCGTGGATCATGAACAGGAGGAGTCAATGAAACTGAAAGAGGCCCTGGATAAAAGGAGATTCGTGGTCACCTCTGAAATACAGCCTCCCATTGACGAAGATCCCCAGAAGGTCGTGGAAAGATTGGAACGGGTGAGGGGGAGAGTAGACGGCGTTACTGTGCCCGAACTGGATATAGAAGGCATCGTCGGGGATACGCTCAAAACCTGTGAAATGCTTCAGCAAAGCAGGTTCGAGGCGATTTACCAGACGACGACCCGCGAAAAGAACCGCCTCCAACTCCAAAAAGATCTGATACTCGCCCACGAGACAGGCGTAGAAAACCTTCTCGTTTTCACGGAAGACTACCGCATCACAGGAGATAGCCTTCAGGAGATGATGTTTTTCCACGTGGATTCAGGAAAGCTCAGCTCCGTCCTGGAACACCTCCGAGAGGGTCATACGGTCGATGGTCAAGAACTCCCTTCAAAGGCTAAGTTCACAATAGGTTCCGGGGTGGAATCGAGATGGGGGAAAAACGTCCCGGAGCTTGAGATGAAGGAAATGGAGGAGATGACAAAGATAGGGACAGGATACTTTTTGACAACCCCCATATTTGATGTGGACTTGTTTGAAAAATTCGTAAAGGAGGTGGGCCCTCTCGGCGTGCCTGTTATCGCGGAGGTGATGATCCTGAGAACAGCGGGAATGGCCCAATTCCTCAATCGGCATCTCAAGTCGGGATTGGTGCCGGACTGGATCATCAGGAAACTGGCCAAAGCGACCGACCGGCAAAAAGCGAGCATCGAAATCTTCGCCGAGATTGTATCTGGCCTAAAAGACCTATGTCAGGGGATTCATATTATCACCATAGGCGCTGAGGACAAATTGAGACTTTACTTGGATGCGGCCAAGCTAAAGAAACTCTGATGCTTTCGCAATAGACCCATCTTTGCCGCCAAAGACTGGACGGGATTTTTCTCGCTGAAATGCAACCGAAAGTGGCTCTCTCTTTTACTGACATTTGCACCTCGTCTCTGAATCTTCTATGAAAGCGTCGCCAGTCAGGGGTCCCTAGAAATCAGTCAGCTCAGAAGTTGCAAAACAAGTAGGGGTGGAAAGATTTGGAAGAAATAATTCTCACGATCGACGGTAAAAATATAAGTGCCCCCCCGGGGATGAGCATACTGAGCGCGGCCATGGGAAACGGGATCAAGATTCCCACCTTGTGCCATCATCCCTATCTGGAACCCGTGGGTGCCTGCAGGCTTTGTCTGGTTGAAGATGAAAACAGCAAGCGCATCATAGCCGCATGTGTGACGCCCGTCTCTCCAAACATGGCCATCAGGACTGATACCCCTGCTATAAGAAAGCACCGAACGAACATCATTCGCTTGATGATGGCCAATCACCCTGAATCCTGCATCGTATGCAACCAGGGGAACAGATGCGAGTTGAGGAAAATTGCCGCTCAATTGGGTGTGGGTGCAACAGGGCTCTATCCGATGCCTCATTACACGGGACTGGAGGAGGCGAATCCGTTCATCGTCAGGGATCTCAGCAAGTGCATCCTTTGTGGTAAGTGTATACGTGCGGACCATGAAATGGTCGTTGTGGGAGCCATTGACTACAACCTGCGGGGATTCAAATCGCGACCGGCGACCGCCCATGAAATGCCTTTGGAGAAATCCACCTGTACCTTCTGTGGAACCTGTGTGTCCATGTGCCCCACAGGTGCCTTGATGGTCAAGAGCAACCGCTACGTGGGTTCACCTGAAAAGGAATTACGATCTATTTGTGGGTTCTGCGGTGTGGGTTGTTCTCTCGTAATGGGGGTGGTCGACGCTCAGATCGTGGAAGTGAATCCTTCACACGACGATGGATCGGTCAACCGATCAACACTCTGTGTCCGGGGCCATTTTGCCCATGATTTCTTGAATGTCTCCGAGAGATTGACCCATCCATGGGTTCTTAAGGATGGGGAACGATCACCGGCACCTTGGGAGGAAGCCCTGAACCTTGTCGCCGAACGCCTTCTTTCCATTAAAAGGAAAAATGGACCCCAGAGCATGGGCTTTCTCGGTTCATCCAAGTGCACCAACGAGGAAAACTATCTTTTCCAGAAGATAGCCCGTGTGATTGTGGGAACCAATAATGTGGATCATGGCAGCACCCTGCTCGGGCGGTTTGTGTTGCAGCGAGTCCACGAAAGGCTTCATGGTCGTGCCTGGATTGCACCACTGGCCGGCCTGGAACGAGCCGAGGTGATTCTTGTCATCGGGGCCGATCCTTCTGAATCCCTGCCTGTGGTGAGCTATTACCTCAAACGAGCAGGAAAGATACACGGAATCCCGATGATCGTGGTCGATCCGAGAAGAACAGGTTTAGTGCCCTTCTCTTCGCTATGGCTGGCCGTTGCCCCCCACAGTGATTGTGAATTGATCCATGCTCTAGCCGCCATTCTCTATCAGAGGAAGGCGTATGACGCCCCATTCATCGACCGATTCACCAAAGGTTTTGATCGCTACTCTGAGGTTCTCTCTTCTCTTGACATTGAAAGGGCATCACGACGCACCGGGCTTGATACCGGCATGATGGAAAGGGCCGCAGATTCGCTTCAAGGGAAGAAAATAGCCATAGTTGTGGGGCAGGGCGTTCTGCAGCAGAGAGATGGCACTGAAGCCATGGATGCCTTGCTCAATCTCGCGCTCATGACCGGAAGTCTGGGCGGTGAAGCTATGGGCATCTATTTTCTTGCCACGGAGAACAACCAGGTGGGCGCATGGGACATGGGAACCGTACCGGATTCTCTCCCCGGCCACCATTCCATCAGCAATGATCTGACGCGCCAATACTGGGAGCAAACATGGAGGGTCAAACTCTCCCCTGATCCAGGGCTACACATGATTCGAATGATCGAGGAAGCAGAGAAGGGAAATCTGAAGGCCCTCTACATTATGGGGGAAAATCCCCTTCGTGCTCTCCCGCAGCGAGAACGTATCCGCAACGCCCTCAAGAGCCTGGAATTCCTGGTGGTGCAGGACATTCTTTCCAACGAAACCACCGATCTGGCGGATGTGGTGCTACCAGGGGCCGCATTTGCTGAAAAAGGTGGCTCCTTCACCAACCTCGAGGGCAGGATTCAATCGTTTGAGCCCGTGGTATCCCCACCCGGAGAGGCAAAGCCTGATTGGGAGATCCTGGATCTGTTGGCCAACAGGATGGGTCATCATGAGCGATATTCACACCTGCACAGAATAAGGCTAGAAATGCGTCGCAGCATTCCCATGTACTCGGTATTAGGAGAAGCATCTGGCGAGTCGTGGATTAAGGGGAGGAGCACGCTGAAGCTTTTTAATCCCCATGGGGAGGGAGAGCTGATCCACTTTGCCCCCATCACCTCAACAGCTCATGAGGAACCTGATGCACGTTATCCCTACATAGCGATTCTGGGTTCTGTGCGATACCATCTAGGAAGCGGCACGAGGACAGGACATTCCGATCGGATCAAGAATTTTGATTTGAGGGGTGAGGTGGAGATATCCCTGGAAGATGGTGCCAGACTTAATCTCAAAAAGCGCGACAGGGTCAGGATATCTTCGATGCATGGATCTATCCTCAGACAGGTCACCCTGAAAAGAGGCATAAGCCCCGGGCTCATCTTTGTTCCAGCGGCTTTCAATGACAATGATGCCAGACAGTTGCTAAACCTAGTCCCATCTGAGGCGAACCATTCAATCGGATGGAAAACGATCCGTGTAATGGTTGAAAGACTGGATGCTTGATGGGTGATTTTCGAGCAGGAAACAGGGACGGCGTATTTCCTGCAAAGTGTGCCGAAGCCTCCTGCATGTAAGCTTGACGAGCATTCAAGTTTTACATAAATAATACAGTATAAGTACTTTGATTTCGGAGAATTTAAGATGTCAAGACCGAAGGAGATAGATTGGGGCCAATTGAACGCCATCATGGACAAGCACAGAGGCCGGACCTGGGCTTTGATCCCTCTGCTCCAAGAGATTCAAGAAGCATTCGGTTACATACCCCCTGAATCCATTGAGCCTATTGCCGAAGCCCTGAATCTCTACCCGAGCCAGGTTCAGGGAGTGATCACGTTCTACGCGGGTTTCTCCTTGCAACCGAAAGGCAAATATGTGCTCAGGGTTTGTCGCGGCACCGCCTGTCACGTCAAGGGCGGACGAAGCATTCTCAGGTTCTTGAAGAAAGAGCTCGAACTGGATGAGGGGGAGACCAGTCCTGATTATCAGTTCACCCTCGAGACAGTCGCTTGCCTCGGGGCGTGCTTTCTTGCCCCTACCATGATGTTCAATAAAATCTATTTTGGCAGGCTGACTCCCCCGAAGGTCGCCCATGTCATGGTTCATTACGGGAAGGAAGAGGGGGAACCCTGAAACGATGAAAAAACTCTCATCCATCGGTGAGTTGGCGTGGTATCGCAATAAGGTTATCGCTCAAGAAGGTGAAGCGAAACCCCGGGTCCATATCTGTATGACAGGATGTCGGGCCTACGGTGCGGTTGAAGTTCGCAAGGCGATCGAAGAGGAGATCAGGGCACAGGGGTTTTCCGGTCAAGCGGAGGTCCGTTCAACCGGGTGCCACGGGTTTTGTGCCAGAGCGCCGATCATGTCTATAGACCCATTGGGCGTGCAATACCAGGAGGTGAGCCCTGAAGATGCGGCAGAGATCGTTGCTCTCACTTTGAAAAAAAACCGGCTGCTTGATCGTCTGGCCTACAGGGATCCAAAGACGGCGAGTCCTCTTTACTCCCGCAGCCAGATCCCATTCTATAAGAAACAGGTAAGGAGGGTGCTGGCCAATTGCGGACGTATAGACCCCACGAAAATTGAGCACTACATTGCTTCAGGCGGGTATGAGGCGCTGGTAAAAGCCTTTTCCGGGATGACGCCCGAACAGGTGATTGATGAAATCACAGCGGCGAAACTGAGAGGCCGGGGCGGGGCCGGTTTCCCAACCGGGTTGAAGTGGAAATTCGCTCACCACTCAGAGGGGCACCCCAAGTATATCGTCTGCAACGCGGATGAAGGGGATCCCGGGGCCTTCATGGACAGGGCGGTTTTGGAAGGTGATCCCCATGCGGTCTTGGAGGGAATGATAATCGGCGCCTATGCGATCGGGGCG